>JAGLIU010000075.1 GCA_023142805.1 Candidatus Omnitrophota bacterium
GTATAAACTTGTTTATACAAAAGGGTGGCTTCGTAAATTTTTTCTTCTTTTAAAAGAAAATTCGGCATGGTTGGAAACAGTCACTTATTCTGATCTTCTTGATTCTGCCGAAACCAAGGATGTGGGGGAGGTCCCCATGTCAAGTTATTCGGAAATGATGGAATGGAGCGGTGGTAATTTTCGTAATTTTCTTAAGAAATATCCGGAAGCCGAAAGAATGCACAGCAGAATGATCGGAGTAAGCGAAACGATCAGTAATATCTTTTTAGAAGATCTTACTGACGAAAAATATCGCGAGGCGGAAACAGCGAAAAAAGAATTATTTAAAGCGCAATCGGGATGTGCCTATTGGCATGGCGCTTTTGGGGGAGTATATCTTCCCCACTTAAGAGAGGGAGTATATAAACATTTGATAAGATCACAGGGGATAATTGATACATTTGAAGCGGGAAATGGGAAAAGTATATGTATAGTGGAACATGACTCGGATAAGAATGAAACCGAAACAGCGATCAGAAATAATTTCATGGATGTATATTTTGAGTCTTGTGGTGGAGGTAAAATAAAGGAATTGGATCATAAGGTTCGGGGCATAAATCTTACAAATATTATTTCTAGATCAAAAGAAAAATATCATAAAAAACTTAACAGGGGTTATTTTAAGAAAATAAAAAAAGCTCGATGTTTGGCGTTCAAGGGGGAGACAGTTGATATACATGATATTTTAGGGGTAAAAGATCGGGGATTAAAAAAAATATTATTTTATGATAAAAAGGAAAGGACATCATTTAATACGCATCTTTTTACGGATAGTTTTTCATTGAGGGATATGTATAGGGGGCGGACAGGGAATAATGCTTTCCTGAACGGGACATATAAGTCAGATATTCAGGTAGAGGGAAGTGTTGCTAACGCTTGGTTCTCAAAGGAAGATGTTATTAAAAAAGATAGGGGAAAAGAGTTTAGGGTTGAAGTTGAAAAAAGAGTAATAGTTGGGACAAAACCCGAGATCAAGTTTTATCATAAGACGGTTTCCCAGATAGAGATACAATGTGCTATTGAGTACAATTTTTTAATATGGGACAAATGGTCCGGGAAAATACCCAGGCATGTCAAAACCGATAAGTTTTTATTGAGAGATCAATATTCAGGGTTGGGTCTGGAATTTTCTTTTAATAAAAAACTCAATGTTTTCACTTATCCTATTTTTACTATTAATGAAAGTGAGATGGGGCTAAAGAAAACATTTCAGGGTATATGTTTATTTGTTTCGCCTATAGGGCGAAACAAGGAAAATAGTACGGATGTTATGGAAATTAATCTTAAACTAGGGTAAGATATGGAAGTAAACAAAGATATTGTGATAAAGAACAAAACCGGGTTGCATGCCAGACCCGCGGCGCTTTTTGTGCAAATAGCGAATAAGTATGATAGTGATATTTTTATTACAAAAGGGGATCTGGGCGTGAATGGTAAGTCTATAATGGGTATATTGATGCTTGCCGCGGAAAAAGGTTCAAAAATAACCATTACAGCTAGAGGTGAGGACGCGGAACACGCGATAAATGAACTTACGGCACTTTTGTCCCAGGATACGGATCCGAAATCTTCTTAACAAGAATTTTGTGATATTGTGATATGAAAATTAGGCTGATAAGATCAAAAAATCTGTTAACGTGGAGAATAATATGAACTTAAAAAAGAAAGTTGTTACCAGAACAAAACAAATACAGTTTAAAGGTATCCCGGCCGCGCCCGGGATAGCTATAGCGAAAGCTCATATTTTTGGCACAGAAGAGATAATGCCCAGAGAGCATAAGCTCGAGGATAAAGAGGTTCCCAAAGAAATAGAACGTTTCAAGGAAGCACTCAAACAAACGAAACGCGAAATAATAGCGATCGAAAAAAGGATATCTAAGGAGATTGGTATAGAACACGGAAAGATCTTTAACGCGCATCTATTAGTTTTAGAAGATAGTGTTCTTGTCCAGGAAGTTATAGCGAAGCTTAAAAAACGCAAAAAAAATATAGAATCTGTTTTCGCTAATGTACTGAACAGGTATATTAATGTTCTCTCAGAGGCAAGTGACGAATATCTCAGAGATAGAATAAGTGATATAACTGATGTTGGCAGAAGAATACTCAGGAATTTATCCGGCGCGGAAGAGAAAAGTCTCGAAGAACTTAAAGAAGAGTCCATAGTGGTCGCCTATGATCTATCTCCTTCTGATACGGCTATGATGCATAAAGGGCATGTGTTAGGTTTTATTACGGATATAGGCGGAAGAACGTCCCATACCGCGATAATGGCGAAATCTTTGGAAATACCCGCGGTGGTAGGACTTGAAGTTATTACTGACGTGGTAAAAAATGGTGATTATATAATTGTTGACGGGATACATGGTGTAGTTGTTGTTAATCCCACAAAAAAGATACTAGCCAAATACCGGGAAGAAAAGAAAAGATATGAAGTTCTGGAACACGAACTTGTTGAGCTAAAGACTCTCCCGAGTCAGACACTTGACGGGAAGAAAGTTATAGTCGCGGGGAATATTGAATTGCCGGAAGATGTGGTAAGTGTTCTTTCACACGGTGCTCAAGGCATAGGGTTGTATAGGACGGAATATTTTTATATGAACCGGCGGGATCTTCCGGACGAGGAAGAACAGTTTAACGCGTATAAGTCGGTCGCCATGAGAATAAAATCCGAATGTGTAGTTGTAAGGACATTGGACTTGGGAGGAGATAAATTTCTTTCACAGTTAGATATCCCCAAAGAAATGAATCCCTTTTTAGGGTGGAGGGCGATACGTTACTGTTTAGCGAGACCTGCTGTTTTTAAAACGCAGCTTAGAGCTATATTAAGAGCTTCTGTCTACGGAAATCTTAAGCTTATGTATCCTATGATATCGGGTGTAGGTGAATTCAGACAAGCGAATGTGTTATTGGAAGAAGCGAAAAATGAATTACGCGAGAAGAATATACCCTTTAATGATAAAATATCCGTAGGCGCGATGATAGAGGTTCCATCAGCGGCTATTACAAGTGATGTTTTGGCTAAAGAGGCCGATTTTTTCAGTATAGGTACTAATGACCTTATTCAATATTTGCTGGCAGTAGATAGAGTAAATGAAAAAATAGCCTATCTTTATGAGCCGACGCATCCGGCGGTGTTGAGTCTTATAAAGGCGGTAATCGATAATGGTCATAAGGAAGGTATCCCCGTAGCGCTGTGTGGTGAGATGGCGGGTGATGTTTCTTTGACCATGATCTTATTGGGTTTGGGTCTGGATGAATTTAGCACTTCACCAATAGCGGTACCTGAAATAAAAAAGATCATAAGATCTGTTAGTTTTAAAGAAGCGAAGGAAATAGCGGAAAAAGCGCTTGAATTTACTACGGGCAAGAAAGTGCAGGATTTCGCGAGGAATAAGTTGCGTAAAATAGTGCCGGAGATGGCTACCAATTTTGAATAGATAGTTATGAAAATAAAAAAGAAAGGATGCAAATGAAAGGGCTTATATTAGCAGCTGGTTATGGTACGAGGTTATATCCTTTGACGCTTGATCGTCCAAAACCACTTGTAAAAGTCGGGGGGAAAACCATTCTCGAAAGGCTTTTAAATAAACTTGAAAAATTAGAATGTTGTAATGAAGTTTATATCGTTACGAATAATAAATTCGCGGATATGTTGCAGAAATGGATAACTTCCAGAAACTTTTCCATACCCATTGTTACGGTTAATGATATGACGAATTCGAATGATGATCGTTTAGGCGCGATAGGGGATATCAATCTTGTGTTGGAAAAACAGGATCCGCAGGATGATGTAATGATAGTGGCGGGAGATAACTTGTTTGAATTTGACATATCCGAATTTATGTCTTTCGCGAAAGAAAAAGAAAGATTTAGTGTGGCTTTATTTGATGTTAGAGATAAGAAGTTGGCTCAGAAATATGGAGTAGTGACGTTAGATAAAGGCAATAAGATCGAAGAATTTCAGGAAAAACCCGAGAAACCGAAAAGTACGCTTGCTTCAACGGGTATATATTATTTTCCAAAATTAAAATTGCCGTTCATATCGAAATATATGGCTACGGATATGGTTAAAGACGCGCCGGGAAATTTTGTTAAGTGGATCGCGGGTAATGATGGAGCTTATGGATACATTTTTAACGAAGGGTGGTACGATATTGGTGATAAGAATTCACTGGAAAAAGCGGATATAGAATATCGTAATAAAGAACTTTGATCTAGGTTTGAACAACAAATTAAAGCAAGGAGAAAATAGAGATGAAACACAATCATTTATTTACATCTGAAAGTGTAACAGAAGGACATCCCGATAAAGTATGTGACCAGATATCTGATTCTATTTTGGACAATATATTGAAAGAAGATCCTTCCGGACGAGTTGCCTGTGAAGCGATGGTTACAACCGGACTGGCATTTGTCGCCGGGGAAATAACAACTTCCTGTTATGTGGATATTCCCCGGGTTGTAAGAAAAACTATAGAGGAAATAGGTTATACGCACGCTGATTATGGATTTGATTATCTGACATGCGGGGTTATTACATCGATACAGGAACAGTCTCCGGATATTGCTATGGGAGTTGATACCGGCGGAGCAGGAGACCAGGGGATGATGTTTGGATACGCTTCTAATGAGACAAAGGAGTTTATGCCTATGCCGATAACTTTGGCTCATGGACTTACACGGCGTATCGCGAAGATCAGAAAAGAAAAACTTGTTAACTATCTGCGTCCTGACGGAAAAAGTCAGGTGACGGTTGAATATAATGAAGGTGTTCCTAAAAGGATAGAAGCCATTGTTATAAGCGTGCATCATGGATCGAAAATAAAAATGAATGAGATACATGAAGATATGAAGAAATTGGTTATTAAAGAAGTAGTTCCGCAAGATCTGATGGATAAAAACACTAAGATATTTATAAACCCTACCGGTAGATTTGAGGTGGGTGGTCCGCAGGGGGATACTGGTGTTACGGGCAGAAAGATCATTGTGGATACATACGGGGGCGTAGGAAGTCATGGTGGAGGGGCCTTTAGCGGAAAGGATCCCTCAAAGGTTGATAGGTCAGCGTCTTATATGGCTAGATATGTCGCTAAGAATATAGTCGCGGCGGGTATAGCGAAAAAATGTGAAGTACAATTTGCCTATGCCATAGGTGTCCCGGAACCTGTGAGTGTTATGACAAATACTTTTGATACCGGTATAATGCCGGAAGACAGGATCGTAAAACTTGTCAGAGAGACATTTGATCTTTCTCCGGGGGGTATAATTGAAAAACTCAAATTACGCAGACCTATATATCGTAAAACCGCGGCATACGGTCATTTTGGCAGAAACGAAGAGGGATTTACCTGGGAAGAGATCGATATGGCGGAGGTTCTCAAAAAAGCCATTAAATAGTATGTTGTACGTGGATAGGACCGGGAGAAGTAGTAATAATTCAGTTTTTTAAAGAGGATATTCCACAATATCCGATATTGTACGCTAAATATTGTTTTTAATAAGGAGGATGAAGTGACGATGGTTGCCGAAAACTATAAGGTAAAAGATATATCGCTTGCGGAGTTTGGACGGAAAGAAATATGTATAGCCGAGCATGAAATGCCGGGACTTATGGCTATCAGAAAAAAATATATCAAAGAAAAACCTCTTAAAGGTGTACGGATAATGGGAGCTCTTCATATGACGATACAAACAGCGGTTCTTATAGAAACATTAGTTGATCTTGGTGCTGATGTAAGATGGGCAAGCTGTAATATTTTTTCTACACAAGATCATGCTGCCGCGGTTATCGCGAAAGCCGGTGTGCCGGTATTTGCCTGGAAGGGTGAAACCCTTGAGGAATTTTGGTGGTGTATCAAACAGGCGATCACTTTTCCGGGAGGAAAAGGACCGCAGCTTGTAGTAGATGACGGCGGTGACGCGACCTTAATGATCCATTACGGGGTTCAAGCTGAGAAGGATATTTCGGTGCTTGATTCCGAACCCTCGGGCGAGGATGAGGTAGAACTGATCAAATTATTGAAAAGGACATTGAAAAAGGAACCGGACAAATGGACCAAGATAGCGGAAGAGTGGAAAGGTGTGTCCGAAGAGACAACCACAGGTGTTCATCGTTTACAGAGTATGACGAAAGACGGTACATTACTGGTTCCGGCGATCAATGTGAATGATTCTGTTACAAAATCGAAATTCGATAATTTATACGGTTGTCGTGAATCTTTGGCGGATGGATTAAAAAGGGCTATTGATGTTATGATTGCCGGTAAAGTAGCTGTTGTATGCGGATATGGCGATGTTGGTAAAGGATCCGCTCAGTCTCTAAGAGGTTTTGGCGCGCGGGTTATTGTAACAGAGATAGATCCGATTTGTGCTTTGCAAGCCGCTATGGAGGGGTATGAGGTAAAAACTATTGAGGAGACTTTGGGTGTGGCGGATATTTATGTAACCGCTACCGGTAACAGGGATGTTATAAGAATAGAGCATATGGAGAAGATGAAAGAGCAAGCTATAGTTTGCAATATCGGACACTTTGATAATGAGATAGAAGTAGCTTCTTTAGAGAATTTTCCGGGAATAAAGAAGCAGAACATTAAGCCGCAGGTAGATAAATATATTTTTCCTGACGGAAAAGAAATATTTTTACTGGCGGAAGGCAGGTTAGTTAATCTTGGATGCGCGACCGGTCATCCGTCATTTGTTATGTCCAATTCTTTTTCTAATCAGGTTCTGGCTCAGATAGATCTTTGGATGAATAAGGATGAATATAAGAACAAGGTATATTTACTCTCAAAGGTACTTGATGAGCAAGTTGCCAGACTGCATTTGGACCGCGTTGGTGTAAAACTTACAAAACTGACACAAAAGCAGTCTAATTATCTAGAGATACCGATAGAAGGGCCGTATAAGCCGGAACATTATAGATATTAGGAAGTAATAAATTTAAGCTGAGGGTTATTGGGCCAAAAGTCATTTTTTGGAGGAATAGGAATGTTTGATAAGAAGATCAAGAGAATCGGGATCATGACTTCCGGGGGAGATTCTCCCGGGATGAACGCGGCGACAAGAAGTATTGTCCGTAAAGCTATATTTGAAGGACTTGAAGTAAGGGGTATCTTGAGAGGGTATGAGGGGCTTATCAATGATGAAATAATAGAGATGAATTCTCGAAGTGTGAGTAATATACTTTCGCGAGGGGGGACTATACTTAAAACGGCAAGATCGAAAGAATTTATGACAAAAGACGGTCAAAAAAAAGCCGTGGATGTTATTAAAAAAAATAAATTAGATGCCATTGTCATTAACGGTGGGAATGGGTCTCTTCAGGGAGCGATAACACTTGAAAAAGATTGGCGGGTAAAAACGCTAGGTCTTCCCGGAACCATAGATAATGATCTTGGACATACTGATTACACAATAGGATCGCATACTTCAGTAGATACGGTTTTGGACGCGGTTGATAAAATACGGGATACGGTTTCAAGTATGGAACGTGTATATATAATAGAGGTTATGGGGAGAAAAGAACCTTATATAGCCGTAATGGCGGGTCTCGCCGGTGGTGCTGAAGAGATCCTGGTTCCCGGTATGGAGCTTGATATAGAACAGATATCGAGTGATATTGTATCCGCCAAAAAAAAAGGTAAACGCAGTTGGATCATTATTGTTTCCGAAGGGTTTTCTTCCGCTCAGCTTTTGGCAAAAAGGATAGAAAATAAAACCGAATATGAAGTGCGTTCAATAACATTAGGACATGTTCAGAGAGGTGGCGCTCCAAACGCTCCGGACAGGATTCTTGCTTCAAGAATGGGGGCATATGCCGTTGATGCTCTTTTGGGTGGTCATTCAGGAAAGATGGTGGGAATAAAAGGCGATAAACTTCATCTTGTGTCGTATGAAAAGGCTTGTTTTGACAGAATGAAAGACAAGGAGCTCAATAAAGAGCTTTATGCTCTTACCAAATTACTCGCGTCATGAAAATTATACCTAAATATTTACTTAAAGAACTTGGTGCCCCGTTTCTGGGGTCACTGCTTATATCCACTATCATATTGGCAGCCGGCAATATAATACAGACCGTAGATATGGTGATAAATAAGGGAGTGGAGTTCCTGCAGGTTCTGAAGATATTTATGTTTTTTTTGCCATATGTACTGATATTTACAATTCCCATATCTGTGTTGGCGGCGGTTCTACTCGGGTTTGGCCGGCTTTCAAGTGATAATGAGGTTACGACACTTCGTACAAGTGGTATAAGTATGTACGAAGTTGTTTTCCCCGTGATTGTATGCGGACTTTTAATAAGTCTTTTAAGCGTTCCTTTGAACGATAAAGTGCTTCCTGAATCAGAATTTGCCGCGCGCAAACTTTTGAAGAATATAGGACTCCGTCACCCCGCCGCCATGTTAGAACCCGGGGTTTTTGTTAAAGGGTTTCAGAACTATATAATCTTTATACATGGTGTTAAGGGTAACGTTCTGGAAAATGTCAGGATTTACCAGCCTAGAGGAGAAAAACCTACGCGTACGATAGTAGCTAGAAAAGGACGTGTAATCTCAGTTCCCGAAGAAAATAGCGTAAAATTGAGACTTTCAGATGGAACAGCCGATGAAGTATCGGCTGATAAACCCGACGAGTTTTATAAGCTT
>JAGLIU010000076.1 GCA_023142805.1 Candidatus Omnitrophota bacterium
CTCTCTGACTCTCTAATCCTTCGCCCCTCTGACTCTCTGACTCTTTGCCCTTCTATCGCTACACTTCAATTCTATCTAACAACTTATCATACCCGGTCTCCCGCTCAAACGCGTGTCCTACCCTTATGAGCACCTCTTCGTTAAACGGAGCCGCCATCAACTGCACTCCAACCGGAAGATTTTCCCTGGTCACCCCACAAGGCAACGATACCGCGGGAAGACCGGCAAGATTCGCCGGTATGGTGAAAACATCGGACAAATACATCTGAAGAGGATCATCTATTCTTTCTCCAAGTTTAAACGCCGCCGTCGGCGCGGTTGGAGTCAAAATACAATCACACATCTTGAATGCCTCTCTAAAATCATCAGATATCTTAGTACGAACCTTTTGCGCCTTTAAATAATAAGCCTCATAATACCCGCTGCTAAGAACATAAGTCCCCAAAAGTATGCGCCTTTTCGCTTCCGCTCCAAACCCTTCACTCCTTGTAGCCGTATACATTTCAATAAGGTCTTTCGCTTCTTCATCACGATACCCATAGTGTACACCATCGTATCGCGCCAAATTTGAACTCGCTTCCGCCGGACCGATAATGTAATAACAACTAACAGCGTATTTAGTATGCGGAAGCGACATATCAACGATCTCTGCCCCTTGCTCTTTTAGAACCTCTATTGCCTCATTTATCCTGACGTTAACGTCTTCATCTATCCCAGAAGTAAAATATTCCTTTGGGATACCGATCCTCAAACCTTTAATATCTTTGAACAAACTTTCCGTATAGCAAGGCACCTCATTTTTTACGGAAGTTGAATCTTTTTCGTCATATCCCGAGATAACCTCTAGAATCCTCGCGCAATCCTCAACGTTTCGGGTAAGCGGCCCTATCTGATCCAAACTGGAAGCAAAAGCAATAAGTCCATATCGCGAAACTCTCCCATATGTCGGTTTAAAACCTACAACTCCGCACATCGCGGCAGGTTGCCGTATAGATCCACCGGTATCCGATCCTAGCGCCGCGACTACCGCTCCCGCGGCTACCGCGGCCGCCGCGCCCCCACTTGATCCTCCGGGTATACGCGTAATATCCCATGGGTTCTTTGTTGCCCCGTAATATGATGTTTCACACGAAGACCCAAAAGCAAATTCGTCCATATTAAGTCCCGGAAACAACAGAGCCCCTTCTTGCTCCAGCCGATCTATAACTGTAGCGTTATACGGGGGTATGAACCCCTCCAGAATTTTGGAAGAACAACTGGTAACAGCGTCTTTAACACATATATTGCCTTTGATACCAACGGGCACACCTTTCAATTTCGCGGAACCGCGGGCTTGCTCCGTTTTTGAGATATTAGATACGATCGTGTCTATATCAAGAGTCGCGAAAGCGTTTATCTTTTTATTTATTTTTAGTATTTTTTCCGAGATCAAACCGGCAACATCAGAAGCTGATTCATTCCTCTGATCAAACCACTCAATAAAACTACTTATTGTGATTGGAAAATCGAACATTTTATATAACCTTTGGGACTTTGAATAGACTTCCGTTCCGACTTGGCGCGTTTTTTAACGATTTATCCGGCGAAAATGATGTTTTTAGGGTATCTTCACGAAAAACATTCTTCATGGATGAAAGAACATGCGTAGTTGGCAGCGTATCTTCCGTGTCAACCTCTTTCAACTGTTCAATATACCCCAATATCCCGGAAAGCTGTTCTCTAAATTTTGGAACATCCTTTTCCTCAAAACTCAAACGGGATAACTTCGCCACGTAAAGTACCACATCATCTGTAATGGTGTTTTTAGCTCTCTCGGATTTCATATTGCATACCCTATCATAGTACTAAACTATTGTCAATACAGCCTATATATTACGTTTATAATAATACAGCTCATCCGCGATGAAAGAATAATCTTTTAAAGAAAGATTTTCCGCTCTACTCGACTTATCCAATTGACATTTATTAAAGATCCTTTCCCACCCCGATCTGCCCTCAGCCAATAATCCGCTTGAAGACAACGGATTTATGGCCATTTTACGTCTTTCAGAAAACGCCCGACGTATGATCTGAAACATAATTGACTCATTTCTCACTTTAACACTCGGGGAAGAAAGCACTTCCAACTCTAATAAACACGATTCAACTTGGGGTTTTGGATAAAAAACATTCTTTTTTATCCTGAAAAGTTTTTTAGGTTTTGTATAGAACTGGACAAAATAGCTGATAGACCCGGCTGTCCTTGTTCCGGGGGAAGCGACAATCCTGTCGGCCAATTCTTCCTGCATAACGATATACGCGGACTCGACATAAGCCCTCTGATCGATTATTTTTTCGATAACAGGAGTAGAGATATAATACGGAATGTTACCAAAAACCGTAAGTTTGTTGTCAGAAGACCTTACCCTTTCCAGATCAACTTTAAGAATATCTTCGTTCATAAAAACAATGTTTTCTTTTTTCTGAAAGATCGGCTTCATTATTTCATATACCCGCGGGTCTTTTTCCACCGCGATAACTTTATTAAAACGCTCTGCCAACAAAAATGTCATAGCGCCAAATCCGGCCCCTATCTCAACGACCGTGTCGGAAGATCGGAAACGAATCGAGGAGATTATTTTTTTCCTCGTGTTATTATCAACCATAAAATTCTGTCCAAGACGTTTATTCGGACGAAACCCGGCGGTCTTACATAAATCTCTGATCTGTTTTAAATCCATAGTATAGAAACTTAATTTACGGCATATGTTTATTGTGAATTTTTTATTGATCCCGAACTTTTGATATTGTTTTTAGCTTTTTCTTTTCAATTATTGATTTCTACGTTACCGCTCTAACCGCCAGCTTAATAGCCTCTATCATCGAACGCGGATTAGCGATCCCTTTTCCGGCGATGTCAAACGCCGTCCCATGGTCAGGAGACGTTCTAACATACCCTAATCCCAGAGTAACATTGACCCCCGAATCAAAATCCAACATTTTGAACGGCGCCAAACATTGATCATGATACATGGACACAACTATATCATACTCCTTTTTGACCGCCTTATAGAACACCACATCCGCGGGTACCGGGCCTTCTATCTCAGGGTATACTTTTTTTGCTCTTTCTATCGCGGGCATTATGATCTCTTTTTCTTCCGTCCCGATCTTGCCGCCTTCTCCCGCATGCGGATTTAACGCGGCAACCGCTATTTTGGGATCTCTCTTCCCTGTTATCAGTTCCCGGTTATCAACAACCTGAACAAGTGTCTTAAACAGATACTCTTCATTTATGTGCTTGGTAACATCTCCCAAAGGAATGTGTCTCGTCACAGGAACAACACACATACTTTCACCCGTCAATACCATTGTAACCATGTCCGCACCATCAGCTTCCCGGAGATATTCGGTATGACCGACAAATCCGGGACTGATCTCAGCGATACGTTCTTTACTCACCGGCGCGGTAACAAGCACAGACTTCGCGGCGTTTTCTTCCG
>JAGLIU010000077.1 GCA_023142805.1 Candidatus Omnitrophota bacterium
GGGTTGCGCGGGTCGTCTTCGGGAATACCGGCTTCAATCTTACCTACGAGGTCAGAACCCATATCAGCCGCTTTGGTGAAAATTCCGCCGCCTACACGCGCGAAAAGGGCGACAGAACTCGCGCCTAGCGCGAAACCTGTAATGATAGAAGTATCTTTTGTTATTATGAACCATACTCCGATGCCTAAAACGCCCAATGCCGCGACGGTGATACCCATAACGGAACCACCCTTAAAAGCTATGTTGAGAGCTTCACCGGCACCCAAACTTCTGGCGGCTTCACATGTTCTGGAGCTTGAGCGTGTAGCGGCTTTCATGCCGATGAACCCGGCAAGCATTGAACATAACGCGCCTGAAACATACGCCACGGCGGTTTGTAAAGATAAAAACGTTCCTATTATTACGGATATAATCGCGACAAATATAAATATTATGCGGTATTCATCCCGAAGAAAGACCATAGCTCCCTTATGAACTTCATTAGCTATACTGATCATTTTTTCCGAACCTTCGGGTTTTTTTAGTACAGCCGCGAAAGTCATTATCGCAAACAAAATGCCTACGATACCAATTACCGGTATGATTAACATAAGACACTCCTTTTCTGTTATTTTAAAGAGAACAATATAATGGTATGACAAAAATCACGAACACAATAACATATTCAGAGTAAAGTTTCAAGGTATTACTTTATGGAGGAATTGATCTGTTCAAGTAAATCGGAGGGCCAGAGTACTTTTGAAAGAACCTTTGTAGCTCCGGCGTCTTTCGCTTGTTGGATAAGATCGTTAGATATAAACGCTGTAAGCATTATTACGGGAACTTCGGGATGAGACTCCCGGATGTGTGCCAGAAGCTCAACTCCGTTCATTTCCGGCATTTTGTAGTCAATTATGATGAGATCGTAGTCTGCAGCTTTTATTGTTTCGATAGCTTGAAAGGGATCTATAAAATAATCTACAGCATAACCCGGTGTAAGCATAATGACATCTCGAAGGCTTTCACACATATCTTTATCATCATCCACAAGAAGGATTCTATGTATTTTTTGATTACTCATTTTCACGTTCCTTTTTTACGGAAGGAGGAGTAAACTTTGGATAATCCTCCTTCTTAGGAGAAGCCTCAAGTTCAATAACAAAACAAGATCCTTTTTGGCTTGTTTCCTCCAGATAAAGACGCCCATTATTTGCTTCAATTATTGATTTTGATATAGGCAGACCCAGCCCTGTACGGGTTATTTTCGAGCTATAAAAAAGGTTAAAGATCTTATTGCGAGAGTTTTTCGTTATTCCACGTCCGGTATCATGGATGCGTACTGTTATGGTTTTACCGTTATTGGTGGGGGCGACGTCTATAGTAAGTTTACCCGTGTCTCCCATGGCTTGTACAGAATTGAGTATCATGTTGCGCAGTACGCTGTAAAGCTGATGATAATCTATAAAAACGACGAAAGGATTTTCTTTTTTAAAAGATATAGTGGTTTTTATCTTTGAAGGTATATTCATATGGTGAATGACTTCTTCCAAACATTTTTGTAAAGATACAGCCAAGGCTAGATGTGCTTTTATGCGCGAGTAGCTCAGCATGCTTTCCAGTATGTTGCTGCAGAGTTTTATTTTGTTTTCTAGTATTACCAGACGGGTTTCAAATAACTCGCGATTTTCAGCACCTTCTCTGCGTAGAAGGTAAACCGAATTATGTATTATACTCAAAGGAGTCCGGAGTTCATGTGATATCTGCCCGGCTAGTTTGCCCAGAACGGCCAATTTATCTTTTTCCATCATTTTGTCTGTGATCTTTTGAATGTGTCGGGTTTTCATTGCTATTGTTTCGTTCAAAAAGATGATCCAGAGTATCCCGAAAAATATTAAAAGTATGCCGCAAATACCTGTTGATATAAAGATGACCATTTTCCAGGGGAACGTTTCGTCAGGTATGGTTGATTTCAGGTGTTCTACCTTAGCGAAGATCCTGTCGGTAAAACAAGTACTGTTATTAACCTCTGAGTAGGAAACCAGAGACGAAAATAAGATCACAAAAATTATCGCGGTTATTGTAAAAGTCAAAATAGTTTTCTTCATCATATATAATTATATGTTGCAATACTTTTCTGTGCAAGGAGAAAGATGGATTAGTGTCAAAATAATCGAGGGTTTTTGTTCTTGAAAGAGATTCGTCGAGAGGTCGGGAGGTCTCGATATTTTCTCCAGTTTTAAGGTTTTATAAGTAGCTGGGGTTTAAATACCGGCTACTTAAATGTGATGTTGTGTTCCTTATTATTATTGGATCCCGGATATCCTGTCTTCGCCAAGATTCCGGGATGACGAGGGAGGGAAAGTCTTCGCCAGGATTCCGGGATGACGAAAGAGGGAAAGAAAGTAGGAAGGCTAGGGGCTAAAGGCTAAGGGATTGAGAGCCGAAAGTAAGAAGGTCCTTAACACTGTCATTCCGAGCGGAGTGACGAGCGGTAGCGAGAAACGGAGTCGAGGAATCTGGAATATTTGTGACTCTCTGACTCTCTGACTC
>JAGLIU010000078.1 GCA_023142805.1 Candidatus Omnitrophota bacterium
TCCTCCAGGTTCATGGAAGCTCCGGGTGACTGTTCACCATCCCTTAAAGTCGTATCAAATATCAGTATTCTCTCTTTAGCCATAACTTTCTCCCATTTCATATGACATAGACACACGGCACACCGTATACCCGCGATCATCTTAGTCCATCCAGGGCATCATACCTCGAAGCTCTTTACCGATTTTTTCTATCTTATGACTCTTTTCTTCTTCGGTGATCTTGTTATAATTAGGTCTGCCCGCGTTATTCTCATCTATCCATTCTTTAGCAAAACTACCGGACTGCACTTCTTCGAGGATCTTTTTCATTTCTTTACGGGTTTCATTGTTTATAACCCTCTTCCCTCTGGAAATATCCCCATATTCAGCGGTATCGGATACTCTGCTCCGCATACCACTGATACCATACTTATAAACAAGATCGGTGATCAGCTTAAGCTCATGCAAACATTCAAAATACGCGATCTCCGGCTGATAACCCGCTTCGACCAAAGTATCAAACCCCGCTTTAATAAGCTCTGAAGTTCCCCCGCAAAGAACAGCCTGTTCTCCGAAAAGATCGGTTTCTGTTTCTTCTTTGAAAGTGGTTTCAATAACACCCGCTCTAGTCCCGCCAAGACCTTTAGCATAAGCAAGAGCTTTATCTTTCGCTTTACCCGTATGATCCTGAAAAACAGCTATAAGGCAAGGAACACCTTTATCCTGCTCATACATTTCCCTGACCAAAGCTCCGGGGCCCTTAGGAGCAACCATGATCACATCAACATTTTCAGGCGGAACGATCTGTTTGAAATGGATATTAAATCCATGTGAGAACATCAAAGTATCCCCTTCTCTTAGATTATCAACTATAGCCTTACTGTACACCGTTGCCTGAACATGATCCTGCGTAAGTATTTGTATAATATCAGCCTGTTTCGCGGCTTCTTCCGCGGCAATGACCGTAAACCCGTCTTTTACCGCTTGTTCATAATTAGGGATCCCTTCAAGTTCACTAACCAGAACTTCAACCCCGCTGTCTCTCAAATTCAACGCCTGTCCTCTGCCCTGTATACCATAACCAATAATAGCTACTTTACTATCCTTGATAATATTCAAATCCGCGTCTTTGTCATAATACATCTTCGCCATTTCTCCTCCTTTTTAAGCTCGAGGTTTTGTGTTCGGCAACTTCATCCTCCAAACTTTTCCCTCTGAACATTAACCCAATTAATCCGCTTTTATCGCGATCTTTCCGGTCCTCACGATCTCCACTATTCCGTAAGGACGCAATAATTCTATAAGTGCCCTGACCGCGTGTTCATCCCTTGCTTCTTCTATCGTAAGAGTTTTCTTTCCGCTATTGACTATCTCCGCCTTTGTCGAATCGACAATTTTTACTATTTTCTCACGCGTCTTCAAACTCTCCGCTTTAACCTTAATGAGAATAAGCTCCCTATCTACATATTCCCCCGCCGTAAGATCTTCCACTTTTATTACGTCAATAAGTTTGTTCAATTGTTTTTTCACCTGTTCCAGGATCTTCTCATCAGCATCAACTACCACGGTTATTCTTGATACCTCCGGATCCTCCGTTTCACCCACAGCAAGTGAATCTATATTGAACCCCCGGGCTGAAAAAAGCCCGGAGACCCTGGCTAAAACACCAAACTTATTTTCCACCAAAACAGCTATAACAAATTTCGACATCTCTCACCTCAATTTCCGTTTTTACACCTTTTAGCCCGACTATGCCAACCCATGAAGCATATTATTTATGGATTCACCCGCCGGCACCATGGGAAACACATTCTCTTCTTTTTCAACCACAAAATCCATAATAACAGGACCTTTCGTTTTTACGGCTGTTTTTATAGCTTTTGCCACATCTTCTTTTTTTGTAATACGTAGCCCCTTTGCTCCGTAACTTTCAGCTAATTTTACAAAATCCGGACACATCGTCGCCCCTTTTCTATCCAGAACCGTCCAGGCATAACGTTTATCATAAAATAATTCCTGCCATTGTCTTACCATACCAAGATAACCATTGTTCAGTATAACTATTTTTATAGGGAGTTTTTCTGTAACGGCTGTAGCAAGTTCCTGAATATTCATCTGTATACTACCATCTCCGGCGATATCAAAAACTATCGCTCCCGGCTTACCGACCTGCGCGCCTATAGCGGCGGGAAATCCATATCCCATTGTCCCCAAACCACCGCTCGAGATCCATGTCCTCGGCTTGGTATAAGTATAATGCTGCGCGGCCCACATTTGATTCTGACCAACCTCAGTAGCTATTATTACATCTTCATTTTTTGTCGTTTTCTGTATCTGTTCTACGATATATTGAGGACGAAGTTTGTTGTCATCTTTATATATCAACGGCACTTCTTTTTTCCATTTTTTTATTTGTTTATGCCATGCCTCAAATCCTTTTTTTTCTACCAGCTTATTCATTTCTTTGAGCACATTTTTCGCGTCCCCGATAACAGGCACGTCTACTTGAACATTTTTGCTCACACTTGACGGATCGATATCAATATGAGCTATTATCGCGTCTTTCGCGAAAGTGTCCAACCTTCCCGTAACACGATCATCAAATCTCGAACCTATAGCAATGATCAGATCAGCTGACTGTACCGCGTGATTAGCGTATGCCGTTCCATGCATCCCCAACATTCCCAGACTTAAAGAGTCATCCTCCGGAAACCCTCCAAGCCCCATTAAAGTTGTGGTAACGGGTATATTGGTCTTCCTGGCAAAACTTGTAAGCTCCTTAGCCGCTTCTGACATAATTATACCGCCGCCCGCGTATATAACCGGCCGCTTGCTTTTCTTAATAGCTTTGATTATCTTCTTTATTTGACCGCTATGACCTTTGTATGTGGGCTTATACCCTTTCAAATTCACGGTTTTAGGATATTTAAACTCCGCTTTATCCATCTGGACATCAACCGGAAGATCTATAAGAACAGGTCCGGGTCTACCGGTCCTGGCTATATGAAAAGCTTCTTTAATTGTCTTCGCGAGATCTTTAACGTCTTTTACCAGATAATTATGTTTTGTAATAGGACGTGTGATCCCCGACATATCCGCTTCCTGAAACGCGTCATTCCCTATCAAGGAACTCTTTACCTGCCCCGTAATCGCTACGATCGGTATAGAATCCATATGAGCCGTCGCGATACCCGTAACCAGATTTGTGGCTCCCGGACCCGAGGTAGCTAAACAAACACCCACTTTTCCGGTCGCTCTGGCATACCCATCAGCCGCGTGCACAGCACCTTGTTCATGACGCGTAAGGTGAAATGTTATCTCATCATCATCGTACATCTGATCCCCTATAGGTATGATCACTCCTCCGGGATACCCAAAAATATGCTCAACACCTTCAGCCTTTAAACTTTTTACGAATATCTCAGCACCACTAATTTTTCCCATTTTTTCCACCCTCTCTATTATATATAATATTATTTTCTCCTATAACCCGAATTAACTACAAAAAACCACAGTTTAATAAGTATAACACAAGAGCCAAAGTTGTCAAGAACACGTTTATGCTCACGATATAGCATAGAAACTTTTTTTTGGGGAGGGGCTTGCTTCGCGATTACTATTGTAACATTTGAAAATATTTGATGTTAGTCTTCATAAAGAAACGTAAAATCACCAAGAATACGAGAATCAGGATTACGCCGCATATAATCAATATAAAAATCCGCTTTATCGGACATCCTGCTATCCGGTTCCAGTTCTTTTACCTTCATTAACTCATTGTACGCTCGAGAACGGTTATTACTACCGACATAATAACAAACCGCTAGATTATAGTAAGCCTTCGCGTCATTAGAACGAAGTCTTATTATTTTCCGGCAAATAACTTTGATCTCTTTATACCATTTCCGGGTTGAGTACAAATAACAGATCTCGTGCAATCTCGATACATAATAATCGATCATCTTTTCATCTTTATCCAAAAGAGGCTCCATCCCCCCTTCAAATAATTTAAATTGTTCTTTACCTTTTTCAGGTTTATTTTCTTTAAAATAAATTTTACCTAAGAAAAAATACGGCACAGGATAATCAGGATCTATTTTGAGCGCTTTTCGAAAACACGTTATAGCCGGAAATTTTTTCTCCTGAGCCCAATAGATTCCGCCCATTTGCGCCATAAAAACAACGTCATCAGGGTGCGTTTTAAGCATTTTTTTGCAAAGGGTTTCAGCTTCATGAAAACGTTCTTTTGCCATAAAGTCGGTAATATCATCGTATGGATCAGTGAAAGAATTTTGAGGGTTAAGAAAACATATTCCGACAAAAGAAATAAACAAGAACCCAAAAACCGTTATTCGCTTTAACATCCCTATCACCAACTACCCCAGTATATACCACGCCTAAACGGACAAAAAGAGAAAGATCTTTTCTGCACTAATAAAAAGATACATATACAAACATCAAACCTGCTACGATATAAAAGAACCCGACCAATATTCTTATCGCGAACAACTGTCCGCTCTCGGAAATTATTTTATGTACTACTTTACCTATTTGGTTTATTGCTTTAGGACGAAAAAAATATAAAAAACTTAAAACTATACATATCAACCCGAGTAATATCTTACAACCCATACCATTCTCCCCCCTCCGTTAAACTCGCTCCTCCCACAGTCTTAGGATATGTTCTTCTCCTTCCAGACCAACAACAACGGTATCTTTTGTTATATCAAGCACTTCGGCATCTCCCACCTTATCACCGATACCTACTATTTCACTTCCGATGATCGCCAAAGGTTTACCTTTCGAATCCAACGTTATACCCTTTAATCTTGCCAAAGGGCCTATAACACTTTGTTCCATATATTTCTCATCCGGAACAACAAACGGATCCTGCCTGCCGACACCAAGTAACTCTTTTTTTCCCTCTCCGGCCATCGTTCTTTTTACTTTATTGTTATTAATTTTTTTTGTCATCGCGGATGTGACTTTAACCGGGATCTTATCCGATATAACGGCGTCTTTTTTCTTCTCCCGATTGCCGTTACTCATAAGAACAAACACCAAAACCATTAAAGCCGCAAATAACATCGCGAGTTTTATTTTTTCTTTTTTTTCCAATGAAGCCATTTACTCTCTCCACATCATTTAACGACTATTTTAATCAACCAAGAACAAAGATCTTCAGAACAAAAGACGCGTCGATCTTACCGTCAACCATCACGTCCATTACAAGTTCGTCAATATTTATCAATCCACTTCCACCCAACAACTCAGCTATAAACCTTACTATATTTACATATTTACCTTCAACGTCTACCTCAATAGTCATAATACTCACGCCTTGTCCCAAATCCTCTTTTTTCTCGGATGGGTCTACGGTCTTAAGAACCACATCAGTATCAGCGGTAATTTTATTAAGATCTTTGAAAAAAATCGGGAGTTCCTCTTTTTTTAGAAACTTCCGTTCCATCCGATTAGCTTTTTTCTTCCATGCACCGGCCGATTCCCGGGACTCATCCATCCCCCGCATCATAACATCTCTTTTTTTCACAAGGCTTTTTTGAGACACACATTGCCTTCGCATCGCCTTTAACTGCTTGATCTGCGGGGATATAAATAACATGAAAAACACGATGGAAGTTACCATCGCGACCAACAACAATACCAGTAAGTTCTCTATTTTTTTTCTATTCATGATCTTATATAAGCGGACATACAATAATAAACTCGCAAGTATCCCCCTCTTCTTTCTTTGCTCCTAGAAAAGATAGTTCAGGCGCATGAAAGTATTCACAAAAACCTAATAAACGCACATATTTATATACCGCGTCCGGATTAAAAGCCCTGCCTTTTACAGTTACAACATTCGTTTTTTTGGAAAGTAATTCTGTGATCCATACATCATGCGGTATAAACCTCCTTATATCCTCCAATATGCCCGTCCATGGAATATTCTCTACACCTGCCATAAACGTCTCCAACCTCTCGACTTTCTCTATAGCTTTCAACTTTTTAACATTTATCTCTTCCGCTAAAGGCAATATCCTGGGTTGGGTTTCCGCTTTTTTATTTATAACCTCAATTTTTTTCTCATAGGATATTATCCCCAGGGAAAACACAGA
>JAGLIU010000079.1 GCA_023142805.1 Candidatus Omnitrophota bacterium
CTAAAAACCCATATCCGGGATGAATCGCTTCAACATCGGTAATTTCAGCGGCACTTATTATCGCGGGTATACTAAGATAACTCTCCGATGACATACCTTTCCCTATACAAATCGCCTCATCCGCCAATCTAACATGTAAAGAAGTAGTGTCCGCCTCGGAGTAAACCGCGACTGTTTTTATGTCCATCTCCCGGCACGCGCGTATTATTCTGAGAGCTATCTCTCCCCTATTAGCTATAAGTATTCTTTTAAACATGTTTAAACACCAATCTATTGATAACAATTATACCGGTTCAACAAAAAATAAAGTCTGTCCAAACTCTACCGCTTCAGCATTTTCTATAGAAATTTCAACTATCTTACCCCCGAATTCCGCTTTAACTTCATTCATAAGCTTCATCGCCTCCACTATACAAAGAACTTCTCCTTTATTTACAATATCTCCGACTTCCACATAAGGATCCACGTCCGGGGACGCTGATCTATAGAATGTCCCCACCATCGGAGATTTTACTTCTTTAACGTTGGACTTGATCTTCGTTTGAGCACCGGCCAGAGCCTCTACATCGGAACTTTTTGCCGATTGAGCGGAAACTATAGTCTGTTCCACTTTTTGCGCTTTTTTGGAAAGTTTGATCTTCTGACCTTCTTCTTCGACCTCGATCTCCGTCAGATCATTCTCGTTCATCAAATCAATAAGTTCTTTGATCTTTTTAATTTTCATAAATCTCCCCATATCTTTATTTTTAGTTAGATCAACCCTGACCCCTCAAAACCCGGCTTATGCCCGTTCTATATACTCCCCGGTACGAGTATCAACCTTAATTTTCTGATGCCGCTCGACAAAAAGCGGAACTTTCACTATTTTGCCGGTTTCAAGCGTCGCCGGCTTTGTGGCCCCTGATACCGTATCACCTTTATGCCCCGGTTCTGTATGAACCACTTCCAATACGACATGTATCGGAGGATCTAAGGATAATATTTCTCCGTCACACAATTTAGCCGTAACCGCCATACCCTCCTTCAGATAATCGACTGTCTCACCGATCTTTTCCTCTGAGATATGTACCTGCTCATAAGTTGTCTCATCCATCAAACAATATCCCAAACTGTCTTTGTAAAGATACTGCATCTGTTTTGTTTCTACAAACACCTGTTCAAGAGTATCTTCGGGTCTTAACGTTTCCGCGATAATGGATCCCGTTCTTAGATTTCTCAACTTTGCTTTTATAAAAGCTCCGCCTTTGCCCGGTTTATGATGTTTAGCTTCTATAACTTCATGCAGCTGATCGCTATATTTTATTACCGCGCCCTGTCGCAATTGACCTGCTTTAATCATTTTGTCAACACCTCACATCCTTTCGAAGTAATCAGTATCATATCCTCTATCCTTATTCCTCCCAGCCCTTCTTTATAAAGACCGGGTTCAAAAGTAACAACCATACCTTTTTTTAGCTTTTCAGCCGCGTTTTTATACAATATGGGACATTCATGCACTTCCAACCCGACCCCATGCCCCAAACCGTGTAATACAAAATCTTGAACATCGGCAGTATCAAAAACACTATATGCCCATTTAACCAGATCGCTTACAGTTACATTGGATTTCGCTATCTTTATGGCTGATTTTTGCGCTTTACGTACCAATTTCATAAATTCTTCAATTTGTCGGTCTATTTTACCGTTGAGATATACTCTTGTCAAGTCAGAACAATACCCTTTATACTTAATGCCAAAATCCACTAACAAATGTTCTCCTTTATTTAAACGTTTCACACTCGGGATCGCGTGTGGATAGGCCGTATTTTTACCTGCCGCGGCTATCGTGGGAAAAGAATTCTCATAACCCCTTCTGGATATCTCTCCATTTATCAAAAACGCTACATCTATTTCACGTATCCCCGTACGAAACTCTTTTTTTACCTTATTCCAGATCCGAACTGTTTCTTTTGCCGCTTTACGCAAAATACGGATCTCCTTATCACTCTTTATACTTCTTACATTTCTTATACAGGAAGTTATTAGTTTTTTCTTCGTGTGTGAGACAAATTGCGTATCAGGAGCAAATTTTATAAGCATATCAAGCGTAAAAACAGAAAGATCATAATTATCAATACCGACTTTTTTCATTTTGTCTTTTTTAATACGCTCTACGGCTTTTTTTATCGGATCCCCTGGAATAATATGTATTTTTATCACACTTTTTTTCGCGATCCTTTCCGCAAGAGTTTTGTTCATAGGATCAACAAAACAAAGCAAAGGACCTTTTCTCGAAAATATCATCAACATCCCCGAAAAAAAGAATCCGGTCAAATAACGGATATCGTACTCTTCACTCACAAGTAACGCGTCCAAACCCAAACGAACCAATCTTGATCTTATCTTCTTCGTCTTTAAATCCATAAAATTACGCCTATACCTTTTTTAGCCTTTGATTAAATCAAGTAAAGCCTTAAAACCAAGCAAGTAACTGTTTTTTCCAAATCCGCTTACTTGACCGGTAACGACCGGCGCTATAAGTGATTTGTGACGAAATTCTTCTCTGGCGTGAATATTTGACAAGTGCACCTCAACTGACGGCAGTTTTCTCGCCTTTAACGCGTCATGTATAGCAACGCTGGTATGGGTATATGCCGCCGGATTTATTAATATCCCGGAAGCATCGGTTTGATTGATCTTATCAACAATATCTCCTTCATGATTCGATTGATAACATTCAATATCTATTCTATCTGTTTTCGCGGCTTTCCCTATCTCGTCATTGATTATGTCTATTGTCTCATCTCCATAGATATCTGTCTCTCTCTTCCCCAAAAGATCTAAATTTGGACCATGTACTACAAGTATCTTGATCATTTATCCTCCTATAAAAAATGTCGGGGCAAACACATAGATCTGCCCTTAACCTTTAGGAGCGCGAACAAGGCTCCGTCCTTACTCTTTACCCCTTACTCCTCCACCTTCACTCTCATGCCCTTGACCCCCCACCACACATAAATCGCCCCGCCTATAAGACTCACAAAAAAAAGACCCGCCAAAACCAAAAGGCTGGCGGCAAAAGCCATATCTCTTCCTACCAGCGGCGAAAAAAGAGCCACTATAGCTCCCTCTCTGACTCCTAATCCTCCCAGAGACGGTATCATGCTTATAAACACCACAATCGGCATGATCAACAATATGTTACCAAAAGCAACAGTACCTCCCAGCGCCTTAAAGATCAGGTATACACTGATGAAATAGAGACCTTGACCACATAAAGAAATAATTACAGACTTTATCACTATATCTCCGCGATTTCTGTAGTCATGCACTACAAGATATAGTGAATGTAATTTTTTGCCAATACCAAACATTTTTATTCTGTTAAATGCCCGTTCCATGAACTGTTCAATGTTCTTATGCGTAACAACTATATATCCAATAACCCCCATAACGATCAATCCAAACACAACAGGTTTTACTCCTACTATACGCATCTTCCCCTGATCAAGGATCAGAGCCGCTGCCGCGACAACAATAAACGTGTACAAGCCTATTATTCTATCCATGAACACACTCGCGTACGACTCAACCTTCTTACCGTTCGCGGATGCCGCGTAATGGGCTTTTACGATATCTCCGCCTACCGCTGTAGGCATAAAATTATTGAAAAAATATCCCACAAAAGTAAACTCCACCGATTCCTTAAAGGTTATATTAAGATTTTCTCCGCAAAAAATTGTCTTAAGACGATATGCCTGCATCAAGGTATTTATGAAAATCGATATTACGCAGATCCCTATGATATTGAGATTCGCTGCCGCTAATGATGATCCTATTTTCGCGATATCACCCCTCATAAACCATATTAAAAACCCCAACAACCCAAAACTTGTAACAACGCGTATCAAAGTAGAAATCTTATTTTTCACTTATTATCATCTCCTTAATTTGCCTACCAAAGTTTTTATCACCCCTTTCGCGGCAACTTCACCACGTCTAACGATCTCCTCGGCTTTATCAAAATCAAACTGATCAATATTCTTCAGATGTGGTTTAACTACCAAATTCGCGGCCTTCGACTGATACATGTTAAGCTCTTCTCCCATTATCTGCACAGATTGGATCAGGGCTTTTAAAACATTGTTCACTTTTTGATTTTTGACAGCAAACCCGGGATTTACCGCGAAAATATAATCAGCACCTAGTTTACGCGCGGCTTTTGTCGGAATACTGTTCCTGACCCCTCCATCCACAAGCAATCTTCCGTTAATTTCAACCGCGGAGAATATTCCCGGCCATGAACAACTCGCGCGTATCAATTTTACCATATCCCCGGATGTGTGAATAAGTTCTTCCCCTGTCTCAACATCAGTTGTAGTAAGCGCAAAAGGCTTTTTTACATCATTAAACCCTTTATCATCTATTATCTCAGCAATGATCTTTTCAAATTTTGTACCTTTTATGAGACCTGTAGAAGAAAAACCCAGATCCACCATGTTCGGCCAATTGAAACTGAACGCCTTCTCTTCTAATTCGGCGGCGGATACCCCCAGACAATACGCCGCTCCTATAAGACTGCCTATACTGGTACCTATAACAACGTCAAAAGGTATTTCACCAAGTCCGAAATATTTTTCCAAAACCTTGATCACGCCTATATTAGATAATCCCCTGGCCCCTCCGCCTCCAAGAACTAAAGCCGTTTTCTTCTCTCTAAAAAATAACATAGATCCCCTCCGTTTTTGCGAAAAAACTGTAAAACAACGGTTCGGGTCAAATTTTATAAAACATCTTTTAACCCCCGCCCATTAGACTACAAATTAACCATCAGCTTACGATCACTCCCGCGTATCCGACAACTTGATCGGTCTCTCCCGACACATACCCTGAATCAGAGTATTCTACCAGTTCGGCGGTCTTAGCGCCAAGGTTTTTTGCGCAAAGAAGCATTATCGCTGAAGGAATGTATCCGCACATTGATATATTCTTCTCCTCAACAACTTTGATCAGGCCTTCAGCGTCAAGATCAAGAATTCTATCGATCGCGATCTTATCTTTATATTCGGTTGTTTCACGCGACTCATAATGGCTCATATCACTGGACGCGATGATCATAGCATCCGCTTCAATATCATTTATCGCTTTAGCTATCGATTCGGCTATTTTTTTTAATTCAGGAACATTTCCTATCCGCACTGTCAAAGGTACAATGTCAAACCCCGGCGAGATCCTCTGAAGAAAAGGCAGCTGCACTTCAATGGAATGTTCCGCGGCATGAGCCGTAGGATCCACTTCCAAGATCCCGGCTTCATCACTTATCCTGTCCAGTAGTTCTCTATTGATCGATACAGTTCCCATGGGCGTTTGCCATAGATCCTCCGACAAAGAAAAACGTGAACCAACTCCCGTATGATTCGGACTGATAATTATATATGTAGATTTCGGTAATAGTCTCGCGTAAACCGCGCCGGCTACTTTCCCGGAATACATGTAACCGGCATGAGGCACTATCGCGCCTATAGCTTTGGTCTTTTCTATCACCGTCGGAAACATTAAGTTCAGTTCTTCTTCCAAACTTTCTTTATCCTCCGGATAAAATCTTCCTGCTACAGCTGGCACTCTAACCACAACAACACCTCCCTGCACACTCTGTCATTATAGGCGAAAGAAATAATCAGGTAAAGAAAAATAGGACTTAACCATAGGGGCAAAAACAAAACTCCGTCCCTACTTTGTTGAATGCACAATAACAACCGAAGCCTTCCCTGGACACAGGATATCCTTACCCACATCCACGATATCCTCTTTTGTGACCGACATCATCCCAACCTTGTATTTCCTGTAATGATCAAACCCAACCCCATATAATTCATCCAGAGCCATTGACATCGACATAGAAGCATTCGTTTCAAGAGAATGCGCGTATTGCGAAACTAACCGATATTTCGAAGCTTCTATTTCCTCCTCACTTATCTCTCCCCTGGAAATCTTTTCAACAACTTCAGCCATTATCCTTTCCGCTTTTTCTATGTCTTCCTCAATGGTAGCCAGATATAGAAAAAAATACCCCGGTCCCGCCACACCCGGGACATTTAGAGCTCCTGAAGTATATGTAATCCCCTCTTTTTCTCTCGCGGTAAAGAACAAAAGACCGTCTGACCCGGACAGGATCGCGCTAATAACATCAAGCACATACTTCCTGTCATCATTAATTTTTACACCAAGAAATCCGGCAAGTACCAATGACTGTTCTTTGTTCATCAACATATCTGTTCTTCTCTGACCTTTGGATCGATAACTATCATTTTTCTTTTGAGCGCCGTTTGGAGATTCCCAGTCAGAAAATCTTTTTTCTAATTGTCGCGCCACAATTTTGGTGTCCAGTTTCCCCACAACGGTTATTACAGCTCCTTGTGGAATAAAATGATCGTTATAAAAAGACTTTATATCTTCTTCTGATACCGCCGCTACAGTATCTTCCCTTCCTAAAATCGACATTGAATAAGGATGCTCTCCGAAAAGAACTTTTCTTAAACGATTCATTCCATTTACAAAAATATCCTTTTCCGTCTCTTTTATCGACATAATGATCTTTTCTTTTTGTTTGATAATCTCTTCAGAAGAAAAAACACTATTTTTTAAAACATCTTCGAAAACATCAAACCCCTTATCCATATCCTCTTCAAATATATCCAAGTTAATACCAATACTGTTCTTGCCGCTAAAAGCTCTAACACTTCCACCCATTTCTTCTATTTCAGAAATTATTTCTCCCTCGGAACGATTATCCGTCTCTTTAAGTAAAACAGCCGCTGTAAAATTGGAGATTCCGTTATTTTTCTCATTTTCCTCTCTCAACCCTCCTTGAGACGCAAATGTGATCGAAACCAACGGAACATAACCTCTCTCTTTAATTATTATCCTTAACCCATTGTCCAAGGTCAGGATCTTATCCTCAGCCCGAGTCTTTAGAACCTGTCTCTCTCCCCCTCTGACTCCCTGACTCTCTGACTCTCTAACTCTCTGACTCTCTAACTTCTTGCCCCTCTGACTCTCTAACTCTCTAACTCCTTGCCCCCTTAACTCTCTGACTCTTTGACTCTTTGACTCTATAACTCTTTGCCTTTCTGCCTCTCTAACTCTCTCCCTCTCTGCCTCTATGACTCTATAACTCTCTCCCCCCTCCGGAACAAGAAATATCGTAGTGGAATTATTCCTGGTTAAATACTTAGAAACTATTTTCTTTACATCGGCCCCTTTTACTTTTTTGATGTTCGCGACATATTCCTCGGGAAATTCCGGATTTCCCATCAAAAGCTCAAAATTCGTCATAGAATCATTCTCTCTGCTGATCCTTTCCTGTAAATAGAAATACTCCGAGAGAACCAGGTTCTTCGCGCGCTCAAGTTCTCTTCGTGATATTCCCCCCTCCTTCAATTCCGTTAAAATGCTGAATATTTCTTCCCTTGCTTCCACAAGTTTTTCAGGACTACCGGAACAAACAATAATAAATAATCCCGGATACTTGGGCGTATAATTCAAACTCGAAACCGAGTACAACAATCCTTTATCCTGTACCAGACACTTATAGAATCTGGAATCTTTCCCTTCCCCCGCTATAAAACTTAAGACATCAACCGAATATAAATCGGGCGAATATAGATCCGTAGTATGAAACCCTATCGCCATATAACCCAGAATGCTGTCGATTTTTTGAATTTTCAATCGTTCACCGTTTTGTTCCGGCTCTCTTTTAATCTCTACTCCCGGCTCTTTTTCCCTGGTTCCATATCCAACAAATAAACTTTCCGCTACCGGCAAAACATCCTCATACCTTACCCCTCCGACAACCCCTATAACCATATTTCCGGGGAAATAAACTCGAGCATGATAATCTGCTATATCTTCACGAGTTAATTTCAAAAAATCTTTCTCATATCCCAGTATAGGATATTTATAAGACTGTACGTTATACGCCTCCTCAAAAAGCAAGCTGATCCTCTTGCTCAAAGGATCGTCCGTCTTTAACTTTATCTCCCTGATCACGACTTGTCTTTCAGCTTCTAATTCATCTTCCGTAAACCCAACGTCTATCACCATATCCGTAAGCAGTATCAAAGCCTCTTTGAATTTCTCATTGGGCACAGTAATGTGAAATTCCACAGAATCCCGTCCCGTAGAGGCATTTACTACACCCCCCATATTCTTTACCTTTCTGCGTATTTCTTCGGAGTTTTTGTCTTTAGCGCGTTTGAACAGAAGATGTTCCAGAAAATGTGAAATACCGGTTCCTAAATATTTACCTTCATTCGAAAGTCCGGAAGGCAAACAAATCTGTATGCTTGTAAGCGTTGATCCGGGTCTATACCTGTAAAGTAATGTCGCCCCCGAAGATAATACCGATTTCCGGCAATCAACATTATCTTCTTGAGCTTTTGCCTGCAGAGTCACGAATATCGTGACAATGAGAACCGCGTAAAAAGTTCCCGATATGATCCTGATAAATTTTTTATTCATTATTTTCTATACTTTTTCGCTAAAGATCATGCTCGTGTGATGCGTTATCTTCAACGTAATGTCATCCACTATTGAGTAAATACAAGGGATAACAATAAGTGTAAGAACCGTCGCGAATGTTATTCCCCAACATATGGAAAGAGCCATAGGAACAAGAAAAGGATCTTTTCCCCCGATACCATAAGCAACAGTAGAAAGCCCCCCAACCGTCGTTATTGTAGTCAAAAGCACAGGTCTTAACCTCATTTGACCGGCTTTTATCAAAGATTCGATTCTACTCATTCCTGTCCTGCGTAATCGGTTTACAAAACTTACAAGAACTATAGAATCGTTGACAACAATGCCGTTAAGACCTACAACCCCAAGAATAGCCATGAACGAAAACGGCATACCGTGCACCAGAAAAGCGAACACTACCCCTATAAGTCCGAAAGGTATTGCCAACATAACTATTACCGGCTGCACAATAGATTTAAAAAACGATGCCAATATCAAATATATGATCAGAAACGCGAACAAAAACGCCTTAAGCAAACTCATAAGCGAATCCATGGTTTCTTCCTGTTCCCCTCCGTATTTAACAGAATAACCCAAATATCGTTCAGATAAATCCTTGAATTTCTTCGAAAGCGCGCCATTAACTTTAAGCGCCGTTGTTTTGCCGATATCAACGTTACACGAAGTAGTAACCACACGTTTACCGTCTAAATGATGTATCGTAGTAGTTCCCGGAACTTTTTCTATTTTCGCTATTTTTTCCAGCGGTATCAAATTCCCGTACTTATTCCTTATAAGTATCTCACTAAAAACAGATATATCATTATTAGCCTCTTTAGGGAACATGATCGTAACATCGGTCTCTTCCTCCGCCTTCACAGGCTTGATCTTTGTAGCTACATTCCCTTCAAACACTCCTCTTACCGTTTTGGCGATTTGCCCTATCGTAAGACCCGCTAAAGCAGCCTTATCATGATATACTTTTATAAGCATCTCTTCTTTCCCGGGTTTATGATCCCATGTGATATCCTGAGTCCCATCTACCTCTTTCAGATAATCCATATACTCTTTGGATATCTCGTCAAGCGTACCAAAATCCTCGCCTCTTATCCTTGCTTCAACAGCTTTTCCTACCGGCGGTCCCGCCTCGGCTTTATCAAACCTGAAATCCGTAAATCCCTTTATGTCTTTTGTTCTCTCTCTGAGTTCATCAATTATCTCATCAGCACTTCTTTTTCTGTCCTGTTCAGGGGTGAGATAAACCACTATTTGAACCAAATAACTGGCCGTACCCGAGAACGGATCATGCCGGTCTTCAGAAATATTTCCCACAGAAGTCACAAAAGACTCCATCTCCTCTTCTGAAAGATCAGCGACAATGTCCTCAACGGGAGATATCAATTCATTGGTTTTCGTAAGCGGCGTTCCAATAGGCGCCTCGGCTCTGATAAAAAAATGATTTATACCCGCACTGGGGAAAAGTACAAATTTCATTACATTTCCCGCGAGAAACATACACAACACGAGTACTAAGGTAAATCCCGTTAAAACCCGGTATTTATGCTTTATAGCACTATTCATTGTTTTTGTATATACCTTGACCAGTTTTTTGAACCATGGTATATTTTTCGACACACCTAGCGGCTTGCCCAGGGAATCAACTTTTATTTTCACAAAATCAGCTAAATGACACGGCAGTATTATGAGAGCCTCCGCAAGCGATGCCAAAAGCGCCACGATCAATACCAAAGGCATATTCCTGATAAATTTCCCTATGATCCCCGACATGAACAGAAGAGGACAAAACGAAGCGACTGTAGTCAGAACAGCCGCGGTAATAGCTCCCATCACCTCTTCCGATCCCTTAACGGCGGCCTCTCTGGGAGGAAGACCTTCCTCCATATATCGATATACATTCTCGGCGACAATAATACCATCATCAACAAGCATCCCAAGAACCATAATAAGACCGAACATGCTTATAAGATTTATAGTTATCCCCATCATTCTCATAACTATGAACGTTGTTAAAAAAGCTATAGGAATACCGATTATTGTCATCGCGGCAACACGTTTCTGAAGAAACAACATCATCGTAAAAATAACCAGGATCAGACCAAACCAACCGTTATTCCTCAGAACATTAAGTCTTCTTCTTGCCAGAAAAGAATAATCATTAACATAAGAAATATTGAGATCTCCCGCGCGTCTTTTTCTGAATTCCTCGGATCTCGCCTTGATCTTATCAACTATACTTATAGCGTCCCCGGATTCTTTCTTAAGTATAACAAGGTTAACAGATCGTGTGCCCAGAGTTTTATAGATTATGTTTTCTTTCTTAAAAGTATCCTCAACTCTGGCAACATCTTTTATTTTGAGCCAGTTTCCCGAATCATTCGCCCTGATTATAACATCCGCCACTTCTTCCGCGGTATCGAATTCACCGGTTGTCCTGATACTGTACTCGGTAGTTTCGGTATTTAACTCCCCCGCCGGCATACTCACATTGCGAGAGGCCAGCGCCTGTTCTATCTCATCCACAGAAACATAGAGATCCCTCAGCTTATCAGGAAAAACGTGAACTTGTATTTCCCTGTGTCTATATCCGGTTTTTTT
>JAGLIU010000008.1 GCA_023142805.1 Candidatus Omnitrophota bacterium
GTCATGATATAGAATTTATGTTTCCCATGGGTTGGTCGGAACTTGAAGGTATAGCCAACAGGACTGATTACGATCTTAAAAAGCATACGGAGATCAGTGGTATAGAACTTACGTATTTTGATCCGGCGGAAGAGAAAAAATATACTCCCTACGTAATAGAACCTTCAGGCGGTGTGGATAGGGCGGTTCTGGCATTTCTTGTAGACGCTTATCGTTCTGAAATCGTAAGAGATAAAAAAAGAGTTTATCTGGCACTCGATAAACGGCTGGCTCCGATCAAAGTAGCGGTTCTTCCGCTTTTGAAAAATCGGCCCGAAATAGTAGAAATGGCGCGTAAGATACGCGAAGATATCAAAGGTGATTATCGTGTAGTTTATGACGATACCGCTGCCATAGGTCGTTTGTATAGAAGACAAGATGAAATAGGTACCCCTTATTGCGTCACTGTTGACGTAGAGTCGTTAACTGACGGACAGGTAACGGTTCGGGATAGAGATACCATGGAGCAACAAAGAATAGATGCTTCCAAACTGAGAGAGTTTACGGAAAAAAATTTAAACTAAAAAGTCAAAGGGCTGAATATATTTTAAGAATAGCTCAAAAAAACAAGGAGGAGTGAAAAAGAGATGGCTAAGAAGAAAAACGTTAAGAAATATGTTTATTTTTTCGGCGGGGGGAAAGCCGAGGGGAAAGCTTCCATGAAAGAACTGCTGGGAGGTAAAGGGGCTAACTTAGCGGAAATGTCAAGTATAGGTATCCCTGTTCCAGCGGGTTTTACTATCGCGACAGATGTATGTGATTTTTACTATAGTCATGGAAAGAAAAAACCGGTTGAATTGGCGAAACAGATAGAGGCTAACATTAAAAAACTTGAAAAAACTATGGGAACAAAACTGGGTGATCCTAAAAATCCTCTCTTGGTATCAGTGCGTTCGGGTGCGGCTGTATCAATGCCGGGCATGATGGATACTGTTCTTAATTTAGGTATAAATGACGCGGTAGTTGAAGGTCTTATTGCTAAGACTAAGAACGAAAGGATGGGATGGGATTCATATCGCAGGTTCATTAACATGTTCGGGGATGTTTGCATGGGAATTGATCACAGACATTTTGAGACGGAACTTTCCAAGGTGAAGAAAAAGTATAAGAGAGCTCTGGATACAGATCTAACCGTTAAGGAACTAAAGGAAGTCGTAGAAGCTTACAAGAAAGTATACAAAAAACATGTTGGCAAAAATTTCCCGACAGACGCGAAAGTTCAGCTTGGATACGCGATAGATGCTGTTATTAAATCATGGAACATTGAAAGAGCTATCACATATAGACGTCTTAACAAACTTTCAGATCTAAAGGGTACCGCTGTCAATGTTCAAGCTATGGTGTTTGGAAATATGGGTGATAACTCCGGAACAGGTGTCGCGTTTACCCGGAATCCTGCCAACGGTGATAATGAGTTTTATGGGGAATATCTGATCAACGCGCAAGGCGAAGATGTTGTTGCCGGGATCAGAACACCTCAGCCGCTTTCAACTCTTAAGAAAAAGATGCCGAAGATGTATAAACAGCTCAATGGTATTCGTCTAAAATTAGAAAAGCATTACAAAGATATGCAGGATGTTGAGTTTACTATTCAAGAAGGTAAACTTTTTATGCTGCAGACAAGAACCGGTAAAAGAACCGGTATGGCAGCGGTAAAAATTGCCGTTAATATGTTAAAAGAAAAACTTATAAATGACAAGATCGCTCTTCAAAGGGTTGAAGGGGATCATTTGAATCAGCTTTTATTTCCCATATTCGATCTAAAAGCGAAAGACGCGGCACTTTCCGCTAAAAGGTTTGTAGCTAAAGGTCTTCCCGCGGGTCCGGGGGCGGCATACGGAGCGGTGTGTTTTACGGCTGAAGACGCGGTTAAGGTGGAAAAAACAGGCAAGAAAGTTATCCTGGTACGCAAAGAGACTTCACCCGAAGATGTTAGCGGTATGTGGTCAGCGGAAGCTATTCTTACTTCAACAGGCGGGATGACTTCACACGCGGCGGTTGTCGCGCGAGGTTGGGGTAAATGCTGTGTCGTGGGATGCGGCAAACTTGAGATCGATTACAAGAAAAAACAGATCAAAGTTGCCGGAAAAACCATAAAAAATCATGAAATGATATCAGTTGACGGCACCAGCGGTGAAGTTATTCTTGGCAAAGTAGAAACGACCGCTTCACCTGTAGTTTTGGGTATTATCAAGGGAAATAAAGCGGCACTTAATCATCCGCTTTGCAAGATGTTTAAAGAAATAATGAAGTGGTCGGATAAATACAGAAAGATCAATGTAAGAACAAATGCTGACTCACCCGGTGACGCTTTGAACGCGAGAGCGTTTGGTGCCGAAGGTATCGGACTTACCCGTACAGAGCATATGTTTTTTGAAGGTGACAGAATATGGTCTGTGCGTGAGATGATACTCGCGTCGGATCTGGCAGGACGTGAAAAGGCGTTAAAGAAATTGCTTCCTTTCCAGAGAAAAGATTTTGAAGGCATTTTTGTGGCAATGAACGGTTTTCCTGTAACTATCAGACTTCTGGATCCGCCTCTTCATGAATTTTTACCAAATGACACGGTCGGTCAAAAAGAAATGGAGAAGAGACTTAAAACAACGCCAGCTATCGTAAAGGCAAAGGTTGATTCATTACATGAAATGAATCCCATGCTTGGTCATCGAGGATGCCGGTTGTCGATCACATATCCTGAAATATGCAAGATGCAGGTGACGGCGATCATAGAAGCCGCGTGTAATGTCGCGAAGAAAAAAATAAAGGTTATGCCGGAAATAATGATCCCGTTGATCGGGACCAAGGAAGAATACGATATTTTGGAAAAAGTTACGCGTGAGACGGCTGATGCTATTCTCAAAGCCAGAAAATCAAATGTAAAATACACCGTTGGTACCATGATGGAGATCCCTCGCGCGACATTGGTTGCTGATACAGTCGCCGAAAAAGCGGAATTTTTCTCTTTTGGGACCAATGATCTTACACAAATGACATTTGGATATAGTCGTGATGATATCGGTTCGTTCTTACCTGAATATCTGGAATCAAAGGTTCTTAAAGTTGATCCGTTCGCTTCGATCGATCAGGAGGGTGTCGGTCAATTGGTAAAGATCGGGGTTAAAAGGGGCCGTCAGGTCAGAAAAGAACTTAAGTGTGGTGTTTGTGGTGAACATGGAGGGGATGCTGATTCAGTGAAATTTTTTGTTGAGGCGGGGCTTAATTATGTAAGTTGTTCACCGTTTCGCGTGCCTATTGCCAGGCTTGCAGCGGCACAGGCAGCCATTAGTAAAGGTTAATTAACGAAAATAAGGGTCAGGGGGCAGGCGATTGCCTCTTGGCCCTAAACAATAGGGAAATTATGGATGCGATAAAACTTTATCTAAAGGACATACGGGATTTGCCGCTTCTTAATGCCGAAGAAGAAAAAGCGTTGGCATACAGAGTAAGGAGCGGTAACAAAAAAGCACGACAAAAAATGATAAAAAGTAATTTGCGGCTGGTTATAAATATCGCCAAAAAATACAGTTATCTGGGCGTGCCTATGCTGGATCTGATAGAAGAAGGTAATTTGGGGCTTATGAAAGCTGTAACCAAATATGATCCCGATAAGGGATACAGGTTTAGCACATACGCGGCATGGTGGATCAAACAATTTATAACTCGGGCGGTAGCTAATCAGGGAAAAACGGTTAGGATCCCGGTCTATGTTATGGAGATGTTAATGCGTTTTCATAAAGTGAAAAAACATCTTTTGCAGAAACAAAAAAAGACTCCACAGATGAGTGATGTTGCCAGGAGAATGAAACTTCCGGTGGCGCGTGTAAGACAATTAAGCCAGATGGCATCCAGTATATCAAGTTTAAACGCTCCGATAGGGGAGTCGGGTGATTCCGAATTTATGGATCTGATAGAAGATGAAAGTACCGTAAACTCCGTGGATGAATTGTCCAAATTTCTTCTTCATGAAAGAATTGAAGGTTTGTTTTCCAAAATGACGGAAAGGGAACAAAAAATATTACGTTTAAGGTTTGGTTTAGCCGATGACGGGGAATCGCATACATTAAGAGATACCGCTCAACATTTTGGCATTACGCGCGAAAGGGTCAGACAGATAGAAGCCGCGTGTATGCTTAAGCTCAGAAAAATGATGGAAGAGCAGGAAGACGAAGCGGAAGCTCTTATGTTAGGAAAAAAGAAAAAGAAAAAGAAGGAATAGAACATTTGAGTAGTAATCCGCAGTTAAACAGTTGTTAATACCCAATGGTCAATATTCAGATATTTAAAAATTTCTATTTCACCCTCTATGGACATCAGCATAGCTCACGAAACATTCCTCGCTGTCATCCCGGAATTTGCCAAAGGCAAATATCCGGGATCCATAAAAAAACATCTTCGTTATCATGCTAAATACAAAAATTTCCCATAATATCCTAATGCTAGTTGACAAAGTGGCGGGGCGGTTTATAATAACTAAGGTGTTTTAAAGTGATGTGTTACGCGCCCGTAGCTCAGCTGGATAGAGCGACTGCCTCCTAAGCCGTAGGTCACAGGTTCGAATCCTG
>JAGLIU010000080.1 GCA_023142805.1 Candidatus Omnitrophota bacterium
GGGGCAGCAGCGGAAACGCCAAACTTGTCCTCAAGTGCTTTTACAAGATCAGAAAGTTCAAGAACGCTCATTTCTTCTATATTCTTGATCATACCTTCCATTTTCTCTGAAAGTTGCACTGCCGGTTTAGTATCTTCCTCTTTTTTCTCAGCAACAGCTGTCGCGGTTGTTTCTTCTACTTTGTTTTCTGTCGCCGGGGATTCTGCCTGTGCCTCTTCTTTTACTTCTTCCGGTTTTTTTGCTTCCTCTGTCATTTTTGGTTCCTCCTTATTTTCCTTCGTTCCGTATCTCATTAAATTTTTATGAATAATGATTTACTTCAATCAGCCATTTTCTTTTTTCTCTTTGATCGCTTTTACCGCATATAACACTTTTCTTAAAAGCCCGGATAACACCCCTACAAAACCCGTAACAGGCGCGTTCATCATACTAAGCACCATAGAAATAAGTTGTTCCCTGCTCGGCAGATCAGAAAGCTCTTTAATCCTCTCCGCGCCCACAACTGAGCCTTCTATCCTCCCCGCGGTGATATTAAATCCTTTATTCTTTTTCGCGAACTCAGATAAAATTTTCGCTATCTTGACAGGATCATCTTTTACTACACCTACACCCAGGATCTTTTTTTCTTTTACCGCCTCTGTCAGTCCTTCTATCCCGGAATCTTTCAGCGCGATACTCGCTAAGCTGTTCTTAATAACCATATATCTGGATCCTGACTGCTTGATCTTTTTCCTCAAAACATCGATCTCAGCGGCTTTTACATTCTCGATACTGGAAAGAACAAACCCGTTATTCTCCGTAAAAACAGCTTTGGTCTCTTTGACCATCATTTCTCTTACTTTCCTACCATATTTTTGTGCCATAAGACTTTCCTTCTGTTTAGTTTTGCCTAAACTGATTCTTATCCAGTTTTATCCCCGGTCCCATTGTCGATGAAATAGCAATTGATTTAACGTGCTGGATCTTCTGAAGCTTTAGAGTACTTCCCATAACAGCGTTTATAAAACAGTTGATGTTCTCGATCAACGCGTTCTCCGTGAAAGATAATTTTCCGACAGGCGCTTTTACTCCGGATTGTTTATCCATCCTATATTCAATCTTTCCGGATCTAAGCTCTTCTATGGCCTTGGTAATGTCCGTAGTTACGGTACCGGATTTCGGGTTCGGCATAAGCCCTCTAGGACCCAGCACTTTACCGAGCTTGGCAAGATCTCTCATCAAGTCAGGTGTCGTAACAGCAACATCAAAATCACACCATCCACCCGCGACTTTTTTCATAAGATCGTCGCTACCTACAAAATCAGCACCCGCGTCCTTAGCCTGCTTCTCGTAATCCCCTTTACAAAAAACAGCTATACTAACTTTTTTACCCGTACCATGCGGCATACTTACTGTTCCTCTTATAGGATTAGACGACTGTTCAAGATCAAGCTTCATTGCTACCTCGACAGTCTGATCAAATTTAACTTCAGGAACCTTCTTGAGTATAGAAACCGCCTCTTTTAATTCATAATCCTTTTTTTCCGTAAACAACTCTTTTATTACTTTTTGTCTTTTCGTTAATTTTGACATTTATACACCTCTTTAGTCTTCAACCTCAATACCCATACTT
>JAGLIU010000081.1 GCA_023142805.1 Candidatus Omnitrophota bacterium
ATATTTGCCCAGACCATGTTCACATGTGTATAGAAATACCGCCAAAGTATACAGTATCAAGCGTGATTGGATTCATGAAAGGAAAAAGTGCTATAGCTATTGCTAGAACATTTCAAAATAAGGAAAAGAATTTTGGAGGAGCACATTTCTGGGCAAGAGGATACGCGGTATCTACCGTAGGTTTCGATGAAGAAATTGTAAGAAAATACATTCGTGAGCAAGAAGAGAATGATAGTAAAAAGTTTTAGAAAAGATAAAATAATAATTAATTAACTAAGCGTGATGGAAAGAAAGATCCCCTTTGAGGGGACCCTATTCATCAAGCCACCGCCTTTGGCGGGGGTGCACTGACTAATAAAAAATAACTATGCTTAATTCAGAAACAAAACGAAAAATTGACTCGGCGAGAAATATCCTTGTTGGGAAAGTGCCTGATCCGAAGGCACAAGTAGAGCAAATCACGACAGCGATGATTTATAAGTTTATGGATGATATGGATCAACAGAATCTTGAGGTTGATTTAAAACCGCAATTTTTTGTTGGAGATTATGCTAAATATTCTTGGACAAAACTTTTGAATAAAAAACTTTCAGGACAAGAGCGACTAGATCTGTATGTGCAGGCGATTTCAAATATGCCAAAAAATTCACATATTCCGCAGTTATTTCGTGATATTTTTAAAAATGCTTTTTTACCATTTCGTGATGCTCGTACACTTTCTTTATTTCTGAAAGAGATAAATGAATTTTCTTATGATCATAGTGAAGATTTGGGAAATGCTTTTGAATATTTGCTTTCAATACTTGGTTCACAGGGCGACGCAGGACAATTTCGCACACCGCGACATATTATTGATTTCATTGCCGAAGTTGTTGATCCAAAGAAAAACGAAACTATTTTAGATCCTGCTTGCGGAACGGCTGGATTTTTGATTTCTGCTTATAAGCATATTTTAAAAGCTCATGACGGGTTGGATAATAAAACAGGCAAACCGACAAACAAAGAGACAAATTTAACGCCAGACGAAAAGACAAAATTAATGAATAACATTGTCGGTTATGATATTTCGCCTGATATGGTAAAATTGTCTTTGGTAAATATGTATTTGCACGGATTCCAAAATCCAAAAGTTTACGAATATGATACACTCTCAAGTGAAAAACGATGGGACGAACAGTTTGATGTAATAATGGCAAATCCGCCTTTTATGACACCGAAAGGTGGAATACAACCTCATAAAAAGTTTTCTATTCAAGCTAATCGTGCTGAGGTGCTTTTTGTGGATTATATTATGGAGCATTTAAGCATTAATGGACGAGCAGGAATTATTGTACCAGAAGGAATTATTTTTAAAGGCGACAAAGCTTATAAAGCACTTCGTAAAAAACTGGTTGAAGATGGACTTTTTGCAGTAGTGAGTTTACCAGCGGGAGTTTTTCAGCCGTATTCAGGAGTAAAGACTTCTGTTTTATTTTTTGATAATCAACTGGCGAAAAAAGCCAAAGATATTTTGTTTGTAAAAGTGGAAAATGACGGTTTTGATCTTGGTGCACAACGGCGAAAGATTGATAAAAATGATTTACCGATTGCTTTGCACTATCTTGATTTATGGCGGGAAACTTTAATAAATGGTGGCAAGAAAGTGAAACTTGAAGGAAAGAAGGAATGGGACAATGGTATTTGGGTTGATAAAAAAAAGATTGCGGAAAGTGGAGATTGCAATTTGACCGGTGAGAGATATAGAGAAGTTGAAGTTTATAAAAATGTGAAGTGGGAGATGGTGGAATTGGGGGAGGTTTTGGAATATGAACAGCCAACGAAATATATTGTTGAATCTGTTAATTATGATAATAGTTTTAAAACACCTGTTTTAACTGCTGGCAAGACTTTTATTTTAGGATATACCAATGAAACAGAGGGGATTATGCCAGCGGACAAATTGCCTGTAATTATTTTTGATGATTTTACAACTGCGATAAAATTTGTTGATTTTCCTTTTAAGGTAAAGTCGTCGGCAATGAAAATTTTACATACCAATCAAAAAAGAGCAGACGCAAAATTTTTATTTCAAGTAATGAAAACGATAGAATTTAGACATGATGAGCATAAACGATATTGGATTTCTGAATTTTCAAAAATAAAAATTCCACTTCCACCGATTGAAGTCCAAAAAGAAATTGTTGAGCAGATTGAAGTCAAACAAAACGCAATCAATCACGCTAAAGAAATTATCAAAAATCTCGAGAGAGAGAGACGATATTTTGGTCAAGAGCTTAGAAAATTAAAAGATGTTGAAATGGTGGAATTGAGAGAGGTTTGTGAATTTAATCCAAAAAAATCAGAAATAAAAGATCTACCGAAAGAACAATTGGTTTCATTTATTCCAATGACAGACCTTAATGAAAATCAGATAAATTTTAGAACAAAACAAGAGAAAAAAATTAAAGATGTTTATTCTGGTTACACATATTTTGCTGAAAATGATGTTTTGCTTGCTCGTGTTACGCCTTGTTTTGAAAATGGAAAAGCAGGAATTGCAAAGAACTTAACAAATAAAATAGGATTTGGCTCAAGTGAGTATTTTGTTTACAGGGCGGATAAAGATAAAATTTTATCCGAATTTATCTACTATTTTATTGCAAGTTATGACTTTATTGAGAATGGAAAAAATAGCATGAGTGGAACTGGTGGACTGCAAAGACTTACAAAAGATTATGCAACAAAATATAAAATTCCTCTCCCATCTCTCAAGATCCAAAGACAACTCGTCGCTGAAGCGGAAAAGGAAGAAGAAATTATTACTACCAATAAAAAGCTGATTGAAATTATGGAGCGGAAAATTGAGAAAGTTATTAGTGAAATTTAATTTTTACAAATATGTCTGATAAGAAATACAATTTACTCGTTCATGTTTTGGATAAAATTGCTGCGGGTGCGCCGGAAAATTTGAGTATTTACCATCCAGAAGAAGACGATACAGATGCAGAAATACATAAAAGATCACGGTCTTTTATTCATC
>JAGLIU010000082.1 GCA_023142805.1 Candidatus Omnitrophota bacterium
AGATCTCCTTGTTAGAGTCATCGTTCGCTTAACCTACCTTTGAAACTCCCCACATACGCTCACTAGAGTCACAGAGTCAATCTCTCTATACCCAACTCCTCTGACTCTCTGACTCTTTCTTAACGCACTTCCTCGAACATTGCGTCCTCGGTCTCTCAGGATAAAATAATCACTTATAACTTGCTCTTCTTGCAGTCGCGCAAGTTATGTGATTATTTTACATGTATCTTTCGGGGGAAGATTTCAACTCTTTTAATTTCGGATCAAATTTTTTGGGCTTTCTTCCAAAACACACACCAAGCTGCTCAAACAAGCTTACTTGATCAAGATCAACATGTCTTTGTTCTATCGCGTTCTCCGCGGACATATATCGCACCTCATTACCCTTAACCCCGGATAGTGTAACCCCAACCACACCTTTATTGAGAAGCGTGACCGCGGCCGCACCGACTTCTTTTCCGAAATTCACGTCATACGCGGAACTTCGGCCACACCGAACCAAATGACCCGGAGCGACAAAACGTACCTCAGGAATCTCATATATACCATCCACATACATATGTATCTTCCCCATAAATTCTTTTATTGACGCGTCTGCTTTAAATCTTTCAGTTACTTCCTGACAAACATACTTTCCCGCGCCAGCCAATTTTTTATGCCCAAAAGAGTCCACACCCGCGTTCTCCTCCACAATCTCTTTTCCTGACGCGTCCCTAAGCCCTTCGGCAACAACTATCAAATACGTCCCGGCATACACATCACTAGAAGATATCCTTCGTAACAATTTTGATTTTATCCGTTCATATAAAATATCAAAATCAACAGGAATCTCAGGTATTATAACCGCGTCCGCGTCTGCCGCTATCGCTCCACGAAAAGCGGTATGTCCCGCATATCTACCAAAAACTTCCATAACAATAACTCTGTTATGCGTACGTCCCGTAGTTTTAAGTTCATCAGCATATACCGCTATCTTGTTTATCGTTGAGTCTCCACCAACCGAGTATGTCTGAAGATCCAGATCCATGGTTTTTGGAACATGTACACAAGATATACCATTCTTGCAAAGGTCAACCATAACACTCCCTGAATCATCTCCACCACTGATGACTAAAGCATCAAGATTGAACTTCTCCAGCCCCTTTTTAATACGCTCATATTTATTTTCATCTTTAATCTTTTTTATTTTTACTCTGGAATGACCGGCTTCTGATCCTGCCATATTCGCGTTTATCAGATCAATCCTTTCCTCTGTCAGTTCCGTTAATTCTTCAAGATCAACAAGATTATAAAGCCCCGCATAACCGTTAGGGATCACAAAACACTTTATCCCCATACTGCAAGCCATCCCGGCGGCACCTTTAACAACACCATTTAACCCTCCACAGTCACCACCGCTGGTTAAAACCGCAATGTTCCTTACTCCCTCCATTACTTTCCTCCTTGGTTTATCAGTTTTCGACTTCTGTATCACAAAACATACGACGCACTCCGCCCTGACTCAGGTCATGTGCCTCATTGCCGTGTTTTATGTCTTTTAGGACTGACCCTTGACGCAACTTATCACTTTCACCCCGTCACCGGCTGGTCTATCTTCTATAACCCGTCTAAAAATAACTGTCCGCTGATTTTTTGAACGGAGAATGTCTCGTCAGCATAATTATCCTGAATGTCTCACCGTTGATCGTCATTTTTGTAACATCCTTGTCCCCATCCCTGTAATCTCCCGAGCTTAACATAAACTCAAAGTTATCGCCATTGCGACGTACTGAACTTATACGATACTCTTTAAATTCTAAAAATTGAAAATCAAATTTCGCATCTTCAAACAAATAATCGGCTTTGCAATCTTCATCCAAAAGTTCATACATTGACCTGTAATCATTTCTTTTCCAGGAACTCATGAACATACCTATAACGGACATTCCTTGAGGACAAAGATCATACCCCAAATTCTCTTCTCCCCCGAACGGAATACCGACCATCATGTCATTTCCCGTACTGACCCCCGCGGAAAACGTGTATTTAGAGAAACTGACTGTTGATAAAACAATAATAAAAATTACCGCGATTATTTTAGACATTCTATCGTTCATTATTTTTCCTCATCCAAATTTGTAATATTTTTTAATATTTTCTTCTATCTCCCAAACACAGTTAAGCCCCGAAGAAAAGGTAACAAGGTCTCCCACTCCAAATTCGATAATATCCCCGTCTTCCGCTTTAACTTTTGCTTTACCTTCCAAAATATAACAAACTTCCTTTTCGCTATAAGCCCAATCAAAGGTGGAAACTTCTTTTTCCCATACGGGCCACGCGTCAACGTTAAGTTTTTTAAGTATATCTTCCGTAGGTTTCTCAACTTTCATTTTAAACATGTTAAGTCTCCTTTTTTAATTCATTACAAAGGTAACAGGACCATCATTCACTAAATTTACCTGCATATGCGCTCCAAATCGTCCTTCAGAGACTTTTAGCCCGTTAGCTCTGATCTCATCATTGAAAATGCCGATAAGCTCCTCAGCCTCTTTAGGAAGCGCGGCAAGATCAAATCCCGGTCTGTTCCCTTTACTAAGATCCGCCATTAACGTAAATTGTGAAACGCTAAGCACTTCACCTCCTATTTGAAAAAGATCCAGATTCATTTTGCCGTTGGCATCCTCGAAAATTCGCATCTTTGTTATTTTTATGGCAAGTTTTTTCGCGTCTTCAGGACTAACATCTTTACCTATGCCCACAAACAACAAAATGCCTCTTCCAATGGCAGAAACAACTTCCCCCCCGACAACAACACTGGCCTCTTTTACTCTCTGTAAAACTATCTTCATATGATATTATGTTTTTGAGATCGACGAACTATATTGTGTCACAATACTACATAATTAGTCAAGCGTCCTATTCCTTCTATCTCAATTACTATTTCATCACCGGGATTCATAAAACCCACATCAGGAGGAGTTCCCGTTGAAATAACATCCCCCGGTAAAAGCGTCATTATACTTGAAATAAATTCTATTAACTTGGGAACATCAAAAATAAGATCTGAAGTTCTTGAATCCTGCTTCAATTCACCATTAAGGTATGACCTTATCGCGACATCTGACGGATCAAGTTCAGTTTCTATCCATGGCCCTATAGGAGAAAACGTATCAAAAGTTTTGGACCGGGTCCACTGTCCATCTTTTTTCTGAAGATCCCTGGCAGTCACATCATTTAAACAGGTATATCCCGCGACATGGTCCAGAGCATCCTCTCTGGTAACATGTTTCACAGTATCCTTTATCACAATCGCCAGTTCCGCTTCATAACCCACACGCCCGGCAGATCCGGGATAAACTATTTTCTCGCCCGGGCCTATAACCGTGGTCGGAGGTTTTATGAAAATAACGGGCTCTAACGGTATCTCCATATTCAACTCCCTGGCATGCTCCGCATAATTCAACCCTACCAGAACTATCTTTGACGGCTCAACAGGTGCCAGCAATTTTACATCACTTATCTCTATTTTGGAAGAAATAGCGCTTCGAAAGTTATTATCCGGAATGATACTGTCTTTTTCCAACACCCCGGAAGCTACAACATCTTTATAACAAAACCTTACCAGTTTCATATTTATCAACACTCGCACTTATGGATTTTATGGTTGAAATGATCCAAGATCGCCGCCATCTTTTTTCTTTTAAAGTATAAATTTTAACCGGTGAATAAAACTACAACTATTGGTTTTCGCGCATAACTCGCGCGGCCCGCTTTAAAGGAACAAAGACTGGTTTGAACTAGGTATCTGTCCTGATACAAAAACAAGATCTCCTGCCTCTCTAGCCGGAGAATATGGTCCGATCGCCTTAAAAGCTGTCATTTTCAACCCTTCCCACCGCAAATACAAAGCATCAGGTCTAAATATTAAGAAAATTCCATATCAAGAAAATTTTTGAGTTTCTTTGCCCTTATAGGGTGCCGTAATTTCTTCAGCGCTTTCGCTTCTATCTGACGAACCCTTTCTCTTGTAACATGAAATATCTTCCCCACTTCTTCAAGCGTTCTTGGATATCCGTCCCCTATACCAAATCTCAAGGTAAGTACTTTCTGTTCTCTTTCGGTAAGGGTCTCCAGCACTTCATCCATCTGTTCTTTCAACATCGCGTATGCCGTAGCGTTAGCCGGAGATACCGAAGATTTATCCTCGATAAAATCACCAAAACTCGTGTCTCCTTCATCCCCTATCGGGGTCTCCAAAGAGATCGGATGTTGCGCGATCTTTATTATCCCGCGAACTTTTTCAACCGAAATTTTCATGGTAGAAGCTATTTCTTCAGGAGTAGGTTCCCTGCCGTTTTCTTGAACAAGAGTCCGCGAGATCCTTACCAGTTTGTTAATGGTCTCTGTCATATGCACGGGAATACGTATCGTACGTGACTGATCCGCTATCGACCGTGTTATCGCCTGTCGTATCCACCATGTCGCGTAAGTACTGAACTTGTACCCTCTTTCATATTCAAACTTATCAACGGCCTTCATAAGACCCATATTACCTTCCTGTATAAGGTCCAGAAAAGAGAGACCTCGATTTGTATATTTTTTCGCTATACTTACAACAAGACGCAAATTCGCGGCAACCAGTTCTTTTTTTGCTTTTATGTATTCCATTTCAATACGATTAAGTTCGTTTGAATCATTAACCGCTTCACTCGCGGGACGTCCCGTCTTACAAATCAAACTTCTGAGCTTATTCTGAGTTTTCTTAAGCTCTTTCTTCTTGCGTGTATTTTTCAACTTTTCTAGTTTGTTCTTTACGCGCCTGGCTTCATCCAATACAGGAGCGATATCTTCAGAAACTCTCTCAATAAGCGATATCGTCACCTTTAATTTCCGCATAAGCTTTAACAACGTATCCTGTTTTTTCGAAAGGCGTATACGTTTTATCAGGTTCTTCCTTCGCTTCCTTATCCCTTCTTGATCCGCACCGGGTTGAATATCCAAAACATCATCCAGGTTATACTCGTTGTCTATAGCGTCCTCTATCTCATCTATAACTTGTTCACGTCCCAACCTTATGCCGAAGATCATTTCTTTATAATCTTTTTCTTTGCTCTTTATCCTCATTGCCAGTTCAAGCTCTTCGTTCCTGGTCAATAACGAGATCTGTCCCATCTGCTTAAGATACATCTTAACAGGATCATCTATCTGAACAAATTTACGAACACTCACTTTTTTCTGATCCCTCTTAATAGCCAGAGGTATCTTCTCAAGCTCCTCTTCAGATTCAACAACTTTGACATTCGCGGCTTGAATGGTTGCAATAACATCGTCAATCTCTTCTGAAGACACAACATCGTCAGGCAAAACATCATTAACCTCATCATAGCTGAGAAAACCTTTATCTTTACCGGTTTTTATCAACTTCCTGACGATCGCGGACTTGCTCGCGTTCATTTTAGACAGTTGTTCTTTTTTGGGGTTTTTAACCTTTGTTTTCTTTGTGATAGGTCCACTCTTTTTAGTTTTTGTCATTTTTCCTGGCATAGTCACACAACCTTTTCTTTGTGGATCCTATTCATTTTGAGAAGAATTTCTGTCATTTCCTTATCGTTTTTTTCTGTCTGAGCCTTTTTAAGCCTTTGAGTCAAAACCTTTATTTCTTCTTCACGGTTTTCTTTACGCACACAAGAAATACAGTCTTTTAAAGCCTTGCCAACATCTTTCGTTATATCCGCGTTTACCACTGCCTGCAAAACAGCATTTTTCGCGGCTTCATTCCCTTCTAACCGGCTTAACATCTTTCCGGGGCTGATATCTTTATGTCCGCCCGCGTAAAAATCCTCCACTAACCGCAAAACAAAGTTTACATTTTTATCCCGAAACTTATCGAACCCTAACTCGGTTCTTATCCTTTCAAACGCTCTTCTGTCTGTTATTGCCAGACCTAAAAGATGAACTTCGCTTTTTTGATAATTAACTGATCTTTTATCCGTTCCGGATTCATCTTCTTCAGAATGATAAGAATAATCTTTTTTAACTTTACCCATTTCTTGCCTCAGCGAAGCCTCATGAACTCCTAAGCGTTCCGCGAGAATTTTTATATATTTCGACTGAACTACAGCATTCTGCGCCCTTGTTATAGTAGGCAGCATCTCATCAGAAATCCCCCCGATATCATCCGCTCCAAGCTTCTTTATCAAAAGATCCAGTTTATAATCAAAAAGATCCTTGGCATTATTTAAAAAATCGAAGAATTTTTCTTTACCGTTCTTCCTTATAAAACTGTCAGGATCATCCCCTTCGGACAATGTCACTATCCTTACCTTCATTCCGTTTTCAATAAGAACGTCCAACCCTCGAAGACTTGCCGCCTCACCCGCCTTATCCGCGTCAAACACCATAACCGCTGTGTCTGTATATTTTTTAAGCATTGCCGCCTGTCTTGAAGTAAGCGCCGTACCTGACGCCGCGACAATGTTATTAACTCCAAATTGAAAAGGTATGGCAACATCCATATATCCTTCAGAGATGATCACATACCCCTTTTCGCGTATACCCCTTTTACAAAAATTCAATCCATAAAGAACATTACTTTTCGTATATATTGCCGTCTCAGGTGAATTGATATATTTCGGCAACGAATCATCCAGCACTCTACCGCCAAATCCAACCACATTTCCACGCTCATTAAAGATCGGGAACATGATCCTGTTCCTGAACCTGTCATAATCCCCCCGGCCCTTTTCACTGGATATCGTTAGCCCCGCTTTTTTTAATAACTCCGCGGGAATTTTCTTCTCCACACAGTATTTTTTGAAAGCCTCCCATTCGTCAGGAGCATACCCGACACTAAACTCTTTTAAAATTTCGTCAGTAAACCCGCGTTTTTTTAAATATGTCAGGCCTTTTTTACCCTTTTCACTCTTGAGATAATTGTGATAAAACGCGGCCGCGTGTTTATTAACCAAATAAAGTCTCTCAGTCAACGTCTGTTCCTGCTTTGAAACACGTTTATTCGCGGGAAGCTCAACTCCTACTTTCCTTGCCGCCATCTCAACCGCTTCAGGAAACGTAATGTTCTCATAATTCATTATAAAACCGAGAGCATTACCACCGGCAGAACACCCAAAACAATGATATATCTGTTTTTCCGGACTAACTACGAAAGACGCTGTCTTTTCAGAATGAAACGGACAACTTGCTTTAAAATTTCTCCCCGCTTTTTTTAGCTGAATATATTCTGAAACTACGTCGACTATGTCAAGCGTATCCAATATCTGATCAATGATCTCCTGTGGTATCATAATTCGTTCCTAGCCGTTCTTCCCTTCGCTTATTATTTTACCCCGCGTACCATAACCGATCCCGCGCGTAACAAATTCCAATAGGATTTCAGTTGAACATTCAACCCGAGACTATTGACCTTAGATAATTATTTTCTGCGAATCCGTCTGAATCCTGAACATTCGATAAACTTCAATTTACTTTTTTTCTCAATCGCGTCAAACAATAAATTCATACCCAGATTATCGCTGGATATGTGTCCCGCTATAACATAGTTAATAAATTCCGACCCCGCCAGTTTATATGCCGACTCCTTACAATGCATACCTACAATGGTTTTAACTCCTGCCTGTGAAAGCCTCGCGAGCATTTTATCCGGCCCCGAAGTCCCGCCTGTCATATCCACAAATATCTTTCCCGCGTCCGCGTTATCCTTTCCGACAAGAACAAATGGTCCCGCGTTATTCTCCATGGCCTTTTTATACTCCGGGATCGTCTTAAGAATGGAAACAATATTTTTAAGTTTTTTTGGTTTTTTTCGATTTAATAATTTTTGCAAATAACTCGTAACACAATTATCCGCGGGTGTATGAGTACAAATAAACGGTATCCCTAAAAGTTTCGCCGCGTCCGCGGTCTTGGTATGGTTTGACGAAGCAACGCTTCTGGCTACCTGCTCGATGCGATCCTTCATTATGCCTACCGCGATCTCTTTCGAAAGTCCATACTTCTCCCATATACCCGGCTGGATGGCCATAACCCTATGCAGATTCGCCAAAGCCTTTCCTGATGGATGATGAGAAACAACCAGATCTATATTAACCCCTTTTTCTTTTAATCTATCCGCTAAAAGTATTTCGGAAACATCGATATCTATTCCCACCATTACTGTTTTTATATCTTCATCCTCAAAGGTATTCAAGATCCGAGTATCAGCATAGGGATGTTTAAGACTTTCAGGATCAAACATCTTCTTATCGATCCCCTGAGCTTTACTGTATTCTTTTTTAGTCTCTTTAAGCCCCTCTTCAATAGTTTTCTTGGAACGAGGATCTTCTTTTAATCCCTTTTTAATGACCTCTTCATACAATGTTTTAAGTTTCACGGTACTCCTCCCGAGGTTTACGCGTTCTTATTCAACAACTTCTTTTAACTCCCGCATTACATCTTCTTTCCCGCGCTGCTTATCTTCAGGTAACCCTGATGTCATCCAGCAATAAATACTAACATCCATTTCCATGAACACCTTACATGTTTTCGATCCTTCAAGCGCCGCAAAACGCGTATACTGAATCGGTGTTAAAACCAGGATCATACCAAGAACCCCAAACAACATTGCCGCTCGCACTCCGGCAATAAGCGCTCCCACAAATTTTTCAAGCGCGGAAACTTCTTCGCCGATAACTACCTGCGAAAGTCTTTCCGCGGTCTTTACAATGGTAAAAACCCCCAATACAATAGCAAAAAACGATACTGGTTTTGCCCATCTTTGGAGCAAAAAACCAAATATCGCTTCAGACAATACTGTGTAGTAAGAAATAGAAACAAATACTATTGTAAATCCGCCTATCAAGGCAATGATCTGACCACCAACACCAATCTTAGTGCCCTTGTAAACCATCCCCAATAAAAGGATTACAAAAAGTATATCGAGCCAATTGATATTGTTAAACATGCCGGCAAGATAGTCCTTTCAGTGAACCCAGAGTATATCATATTGTATTTATAAAGTCAAACTCATATAAATGGGGACAGCGCCCTATTTTTATGCAAAAAGAAAGTTAGCACATTACTTTGTATTATCTTAATAATAGGGCGCTGTCCCCATTAAACATGAATTATTTTCATCAATTTTCTTGACTATAAACCCGGCAATATCGCCTTTTTTATACTTACCTGACGATTCCATCGTCTTTAGCCTTAAATATTCACCGGTATACCCTTCAACCTGTCCTGTTATTGATACTTTTTCAACTAAAATTTTTACTTCTTTTCCTATAAAATTCCGGCAAAATTCTATCTGTAATACCTTTCCAAGCTCTATTAACACCTTCGTCCGTTCTTTTGCTATATTTCCGGGAACTTTATTTTTCATACTATACGCGGCTGTCCCTTTCCTCTCGCTATAAGTAAACACATGAAGCCTTGACGGCCCGATCTCTTTGATGAATCGAACCGTATTTTCAGCTTCTTCTTCTGTCTCTCCGGGAAACCCTGTTATCACATCCATGGTTATACCCACTAACGGAATTCTATCACGTACTCTTTTTACAATATCTCTAAATCGGGCCGTATCATATCTTCTGTTCATAGCTTTGAGGATCATATCCGAACCGCTTTGAAGCGGTATGTGCAAATGAGGGCAAACCCTGTTGCCCGAGATAATTTTTATAAGATCCTCCGTTATGTGATTCGGCTCGATCGAACTTAGACGTATTCTGAAATCTCCGTCTATCCGGTTTATTCTTGAAACAAGACCCGCTAGATCCTTCGATATATCACCTTTCCACGATCCAAGACATATACCGGTCAACACTATTTCTTTACTTTTTTTCGAAAGTTCTTTTACTTCCCGCAACACATCTTCCTCATCCTTGGACCGGGATCTCCCCCTGACAATATTGACTTTACAATATGAACATTTTTGATCACACCCGTCTTGCACTTTTAAAAATGTTCTTGTATGTTCTCTAAGTTCCGTAATTTCTTCGCTACAAGTTTTCTTCTCCTCGATACCAGGCATAAGTATACGCGCGATTTCAGTCTTTCTCCCTCCCGGAACAACCATATCTACTTCTTCCAAAGCATTCAGTTCTTCTATGTCCTCCGGCAATACAGCATAACACCCGGTAACAATTATCTTCGCGGACGGGTTTTCTTTTTTTATTCTTCGCGTTATTTTTCTGGTTTTTACATTCGCCTGCTCCGTAACGGTACATGAATTTACAATAAATATTTCCGCCTTGACAGGATCTTCTTCTACAAACCCCTGTTTAAGCAAACTCTCCCGTATAACCTGTTCCTCATACTGGTTAACCTTACACCCTAGTGTTTTTATCGCAAAAGTTTTCATTGTTTGATCTCTTAAAATACAGGGAGGACAAATCTTTCCATACCCGAGCGGGTAACAACGTATCTTTCCAGTGATCTTACACCGAAAATTCATACCCAAGTGCCGCAAGAACGAAAATCCCGGCTGTATCACTTTTTAACACTCTTCTGCCTAGTGATACAAATCTGCAGTTATCTCTACGCGCTAAAAGCAATTCTTCCGGGGTAAAATCTCCCTCCGGCCCTATAAATATCAACACCTTTCCGGTTTTAACATCTTTAACAGCGTCTTTTATCGCTACACGTTTATCCATCAAACACGCCATTAACACCAGATCATATTTGTCCAGAGTATAAACCATTTTATAGTAATCAGTGATCTCATCTATCACAGGTACATCCGTCCTGCCTGATTGTTTCGCGGCAACAAGTGCCAGTTTCCTCCACCGCTCTACTTTCTTTTCAGAACTATCTACATCGGGCCTAACAACAGTTCTTTCACTTACAATCGGAATTATCCTGGAAACTCCTAATTCGGTAGCTTTTTCGATAACAAAGTCCATCTTCCCTTTTTTAGGTATAGCCTGGGCCAATATAAGTTCCGGCCCTTTTTCTGAAAACGGCTTATCCGTACGAATTATCTCGACGATCAATCTCTTCCTCCGGGTATCCGCTTGTTTTATAAATCCGGAATACTCATTACCCGTGCCGTCAAAAACAACAACCTTGTCCCCGCCTTTCATACGCATCACACCTAGAATATGATGAGCCTCAGAACCATCTATAGTTATCTGATCACCTTTAACATTCTCTTTTGGCGCGTAAAATCTACTCATTATTCATCTCCAACATTCAGGTCTTTCTCTCCAAAAACTTCGGCGGTAAATATATATATTTCACATTGTCCGGTCTTCCACGCGTCCCGAGGTATCCCGGCTTTACCCGCACACAGACTATTCATAAATTCTTCTTTTGACCAACCGGTTTCATCCGCGACCTGCGGCAGATAAACTCCGGTTAGCGTTCCCATTTTCACCATTACTCCATGCTTACCCACCTCTATTTCATTATGATCATGTATAAGCTCCATAGGCGATAAAGCGGAAATCTCAATATCTATATCTTTCATCTCCTCCATTGTTACCGGAGAAAACCTTGAATCCTGGGTAGCGGACGCGATCGCCATATCTCTGACCGTAAGATACACCGGCCCCCGGGCAGCCATAAACCCAATGCATCCTCTTAATTCCCTTTCTACGCGTAAAGTAACAAAAGCCCCCATATCCTGTTTAATAACCTCATCTTGAACCTCGACATCCGGAACCTTACCGGTTTTAAGTTTATACTGTATGGCATCTCGCGCGATCTTTAAAAGTCTTGCTTTTTGATCTTGATTGAACATACCTCTCTCCTTTTCTACCTCTTGTCCCATAACCCCGACTCCTTCGGCTTTTTTAACAAATGCCGCGCTCAAATACCCTACGACTCTTTCTTTACTTCCATATGTATCACCTGAATTAGCATAATTTAAGATCTCAACTTCATTTGCCCCCAGCATCTCACAAACTGACATTACCGAATAAACCGCTCCATATCCACACATAAGGTTATTCGCTCCGCGCAAATTTTCCTCAAAAAGTTTTTTAGGTTCGAATTTTTTCATCAAATCAATAGTCCGCATATCTTTCTTTTTCGCGGCTTCATATGAAAGATAATGGGACATATCCGTTGACGCAAGGATAACATACTTTTTTTCATCCTTCAACACTTTGTAAAGAGCCCTGACCAATGCATTCGCGTTATTACCTCTCTGATCACACAACGCTAAAAGCACCAGTTTTGCTTGAGGAGCCGCCCTTTGAATAAAAGGTATCTGCATCTCGATCGAATTTTC
>JAGLIU010000083.1 GCA_023142805.1 Candidatus Omnitrophota bacterium
ATCCGGGGACACCTTCTATAATACCGAATGGGTAAGGTGTCCCCGCCGTATCAGAATCCTGACGAGAACAGAGAAAAAACATCGTCATCCCGGAATCCTGACGAAGACAGGATATCCGGGATCCAATAATAATGAAAAATTTCACAAATGAAGCTATTTCTTTGTAACTTTATTCCGATTATAACAATTAACTAGATTGTGTCAATATCAGGGTCCGCCCCCTTGTTCTTCCTTACAACTCAGCACCCGATACAAAACACCATAAAAATAAAAATCCGGGAACATCTTCCATAATACCGAATGGATAAGATGTTCTCGCTGTGTCCAACACATTTCAATCTTAACAAAAATCACATCAAATCATAATGGGCATTTTTCTCGGTCAGGATCAAACTCACATTGACATGCATCGCCTCTTGCTCGTCCACCTCTTTTATAAGGTTTCCCCTTGAAAGTGCCGCATCAATTGCCATACAATGTTTACCCTTGTAAATAAGACCCTGCACATCATCTATTAGTTCTTCGTTAGGCAAACTCACCAGATACCTCTTTTTTGGACTCCACATCATTTTTATTAAAATCCTCATCATACACCTCCACTGCATCTTTCACTCATTCTTCTGATAACAACTACAACCCTATCGGAATAATTGTTATCTTCACCCTTCTCACATTTCATCGATTCAGGAGATACCGTATAACCTGTAGCCCCACGCCCTGTACATTTGACCTTTTCCATAACATCCTCCCGTATTTATTCCTCAAATAGAATATAAAGAACGTTGTCTCCCAGAAACATAGTACTGTTTCCGGCATTGTTTTACTCTCCCGGCATACCAAAAATTCCAAGAACTACAAAAATCCTGCTTATTAATATTCCCTTCTTTTTTCCAAACATATTGTTCTTCATAATATCTCCCTTTTTTTTTGTTTACATAACAAGCCTACCACCATATATGCCATTTGTCAACATTTTTTTTTATTTTGGCATATTTTTGCTAAAAAACTCAATTTTTAGAAATTTTATAAAATATTGACTTATTTAAGATTATTGGGTATATTTGAAATATGCTGATACACAAAAAAATACGATATTATAGAAAGAAAGTTGTGGGAATAACCATGCAGGAATTACGTACCCGTATCAAAACCTGTTATGGAAATATGGCCATTTCTCCCCATACTTTAAGTCGCCTTGAAAATGGATATGGACATGCCATAAAATTAAAATGGCTTTCTCAAATTGCCACTGGGTTAGATATTACCTTGCAGGAACTATTGAAAGGAACTGATTTCGAGTTATCCAAAATAGTCTCTAAAATCCAGCGTAAAGAAAGAGGTTCTTTTACATATAATGAAAAAGCTGTTTCCAAACTTTATTCTTTTCGAGATCTCCCTTATCAATCTGCTGAAATAGTAATATCGCCAAAAGGTAGAACTGACCTGGAACAAGATCCAAACTCTGAATCAAAAACTGACAAAAAATATAAAAAATGTATTATAGTTTTGAAAGGAACAGTTACGGTAAGAATCGGGAAAGAAAAACATGTGCTTAAAAAAGGAGATTCGACTGTTTTTAACAGCAGTAATCCCCATTTTTTTCAAAATACGACAAATCGAGAAACTTCTTTTCTGATTATCAGATCTCCGAAACGATTTTAAACCCTCTTCTTTTCAGCATTGCTTTTATCTTACTTTCTAACGCCCTTAAGGAAAACGGTTTCAACAGGAAATCTATAACTCCATTACACATTATCTTATCAAAAACCTCATTATCGCTATATGCCGTCGCTACAAGAATATCTATGTGCGCGTTTATTTTTTGGGTTTCCTCAATGACTTTGAACCCATCAATATCCGGCATATTCAAGTCTAATATCATTATATTACAGTTTTCATTTTCTATTTTTTCTAGTGCTTCCCTACCGCCGTTTGCTTCAAAATAGTTCGCTTTTATTCTGTCCTTTAAAAATTCTATGACTGTACTCCTTGCCCCTTGTTGATCGTCTACAACAAGTATATTAGGAGTACCTGATATCTCTTGAACTTTCATCGTCAGTGCTTTCTTGATGGTTTCATTGGTTAATGGCTTTTCTAAATACGCGTCACATCCGAAATCCCGCATATTGATCTGGGCTTCTTTATCGCCATAAGCACTTATCATGATCACCTTAATGCTAGGATCTATACGCTTTATCTCCTTTAAGACTTTTACCCCATCCATACCTTCCATCTTTATATCTAAAAACACTACACCTGGAGTGTTTTTTTTAATAATATCGAGAGCCGTCTCTCCATCGTTAGAAGCATATACTTTCCAACCTAAAAACTCGAGATATTCCTTAACCTTTGCGACAACCTTTTCATCATCATCAACAACTAATATAGAAGGTTTTTCCATAAGCTCCTGAATTTTTTCCAAAGCAACTTTCTCTAAACGCTCTACGCTAAACGGTTTAACTAAAAAAGCGTCATACCCTATTTTTTGTGCTTCTTTTCTTGTTTCCGGTTCATCCCAGGCGCTTATTATAATCACTTTGGTATTGGCATCCTTTTTCCTTATTTCCCTTAAAACCTGTAGCCCATCTACTTCCTGCATCTTAATATCTAAAAATACTATTTCTGGGCGTTCCGTCTCAAACTTCTCTAAAGCTTCTTTTCCACTAAAAACACCAGTAACATCATACCCCCTTAAAGAAAAAAAGTTCTTCAGTGAAGTTGTTATTTTTTGCTCGTCATCTACAATAAGTATTTTAAACATGTGATCTCCTTTATTCCGCTTCTACACTTATATCTAAACGTTTATACACTTCTTTTTTTAACTTTTTTATTTGATTAGCGGCTTCGACTGCCGATTCATTAGAATCCTCTAAAGCTTCTATTTCTTCTTCGATCAACTTATTCAATTCACTAGAGTCTGATTGAGTTTTCGCCTTTTTCATCTTTATGATTTCAGCGGTCGTACTTGTAAAAACACAGATCTGATTTAAACAATTTGTCAAGTCGTGAAAACCCTCTCGAATATCACACATTGATTCCTCCTATTATTATTTTGTCACAATTCCGTTTATCCATTTTTCGAGCTCGGGTACCATTATAGGTTTTTCAAAAAAAGCTTTTACTCCCAGTAACAACAGTTCCCGTTCTCTTCCGCCATATCCGCTTAAAATACCCACAGGGACATCCGGATCAATCTCTTTTAACTTAAGATATACTTCTGCACCATCAATATCCGGTAACCCTAAATCAAGTATTACAGCATCATACTTATCAGCATTAAACATTTTCACACCATCTTCGCCGGTACTTGTTAAAACTACACCAAAACCTTTTGCTTTTAGGTATGGGACAATATACTTTTTAAAGGACTCACTATCCTCTATTAATAAAACTTTGACCATTTCCTTCTCCCCTATTTTTAGGAAATTTTAAGATAAACTCAGTTCCTTTTCCTTTTTCGCTCCATATAATTTTTATTTTGCCATGATGCCCTTCTACCATTTTTCTTATAGTTTCCATACCTATGCCAGTTCCTCCACGCAATCGACTATCTTTTGTTGATTCATGACTTTTCGTAGTAAACAATGGTGTAAATATGCTGGCTTGAACATTTTCTGTCATACCTATCCCGTTGTCTTTGGCCCTGACTTCTGTAAAATTGTCTGTTTCTGTAATACCTATTTTTACTTCACCAACATACTCTGATTCCTTATTTTTTCCGGCATTTTCTCTTTCTATAATCGCGTCATAACTATTATTAAGCAAGTTATAAAATATAGCCTGCAACGCTCCGGGATTAGCACTCATCACAGATTGCCCTGTAACACTAATATCCATTGTTTTCATCCCCCTATTTCTTACATTAAGAAGAACGATTACTCTATTAATTAAGTCCCCAATTTCTATATCTACCAGTTCTCCCGGATCTTCTTCTCTTATGTAATTTCTTAAGGACTTAGTTACCATTTTTAGATTAATAATATTATCGCTAATATCACTATACACTCCCATGATAACACCCTCAAGTTCACTATCCGTGTTAAATCTTCCCTGTAAAACCGGATTGACAAAAAGCATACTTACTATATCCGCTATAGACTGTATGCCATTTCCAACCTCATGTCCTATCGAACTTGTCAGGTACCTAAACTCTTTCATCCTCTGCACTTCATTAACAGCTCTTTGCATTTCCTCTTTTTCCGCGATAAATTGTAAAATCTCTATAGCAAAGGCAACCTGTCGTGCCAATACACCCAACGCTTCAAGTTCTATTTGGCTATACTCTCCATTTTCCGGCTTATCGCCCAGAAAAATAAACCCCATCAAAGTTTCTTTTTCCACAGCGGGAATTACAACAACCGCTCTTTTCTCTGTCAATACCTGTGCCGCTTGTTTTGTCTTATTTCGCAATTCCGAAATCATTTGAGGTTCTGCTTGATCTTGCAAGTATTTTATCAAAGGATCATTCACGATCACTTCTTCAGTATTGTCTGGTTCTCCGGAAAAATAACTTGCGAAATAATGGCCTCTATCTTTACTCAGAACATACAGCGCGATATTTTGTGCCCGCGTTATTTTCTCTAATCCCTCAACTATAACTTTGCCCAATACTTCAACATTATCTAGCTTTAACAGTCCCACGGATAAATGCCTTATTTCACTTGCCCAACTATATTCTTTCTGCAATAATCTCTTTTCCGCCCTTCCTTGAATTTTTTGGTAAATGTATAATCCGCCCGGAGCAAAGATCGTTTCCAACATAGTTGGCAAAACCCAAGAAGTTTTTAAGAAATAGCCTATGATATACGGAATAGACAAAATTGGTACATAGATTAAAATAAAAACCAAAAAACGAATTGCAAATAGTCTGATATCCATAAGTCTGTGCTGAACAATAGCATACGCCATTATGCCAACATAAACGGGTAATGCATACGTCCCAAACGGAGTTAAAAAAGGGACACTTATTCCGTAAACTAAAAGAAAATTCGCGGCACCTCCAAAATATCCGAATATCGAACCCAGAAAAAGATATTTAATACGATTTTGTTCTATGCCCGTTGATTGCTTATAAACACCATATAGCTTATGCAGTCCATACGTTATCATTACTACAAAATACGATATAGCAAAATGGTAAATGATTCCCGGGGTTCCAAAACGCATCACGTAGGGTATCGTGGTCCTAGCTACAGAATCGGCTATCATCAACGGGGTAACACACAAACTAGCAAATATTATGCTTATAAAGTACGTGGACCTTATTACCCACTTCTTACCTTTGATGTTTAACAACGCAAAAATGAAATGAACAAATAATGTTGGAATAAAAAAAACTCCAACTTGCTCTACTCGAGTCCAGATCAATGCTGTTAGTTTATGAGTAGACGCTATTCCCCATATTTCCGAGAAACTCCACCAAGAAATACAAAATGAGTAAAAGAAAAATATTCTATTTACGATATTATTTCTGTTCTTTAAAAAAACAAAAGTACCAAGCAAAAATGTTGTTATGGCCGTTAACCATAAAGCAATAATAAAACTAGCATACAGAAAATTATTCATAATATTTATGTTTTTTCAGCAACTATGATACCTTGAATATTAAGAGGTTCCGTAACTATGTTGTGCTTAACAAATCCACTTTTTGTGATTATATTCGCTATTTCTTTTGGTCTCCTATAAATCAGCGGCCATCCAACAACCCATTTAACAAAATGCATTTCTATATTTGGCATTGTATTTGACACAATAAAAACTCCCCCTTGTGGCATTGTGGAGTATATGTTAGAAATAAATTTAATCGCTACTTCTTCTGGAAGGTAATCTAAAAAAGCTATCATTTTAACTATATGCGGATTAAATTCCTTGATCAAATCTATGGCGGAGCCAACATCTGAGTTTATTAACTTTATTTTATCTTGAACCTTATTCAAAACTACATATTCTTTTGCCCGGCTTAAGGCATCTTCCTCTTTATCAACCAACCTAGCACAAACATTAAACCCTTTACTTTTGAGCTTGGCTATAGCTTCACTCTCAATCTGACCTGTACCAGCCGCTAAAGAAACAACCCTTATTTCTTGTTTCTTTGGAAATTTAATAACAGCATTTTCCAATTCCCGCTTGGCCAACTTAAACCTGTTACGAGCAGCTTGACAATTTAAACTCTCAAACCAAAAATCATCTAATAACCCACCCAAAGAAATATTCTGTCTGAAACTATGGTTGTAAATAAGATCAACCGCTTTCCATCCAGTTGCATTCTTTTTAACAACATCACCATATTTCCCTATGCCATCAAAAACTAACAATCCAACATCCTTCTTTTTTCGAAGCAAAGCGTTAGTTTTCTTTTTTGCAATCGTCCATAAAGTTAACAACCAGGTTATAGGTAAAATTAAATAATATGGCCATCTTTTTGACTCAAATTTATCCGACAATATTCTTTTCCCAATGATCATTCAGCATCTCACTAAATTTGATTTATTCATTTTCTTTAAAAAAACACATTCCTTTTTCTCCGATTACATAATGATCATCACCTCTTCCGAAGTGATTAATTCTTATATCACATAATTGTGCATGACTAGCCATCTCTTTTATCTGAGACACATATCTACCCTTAGTCTCTCTTTCCTGCAAATTAAGTGTCTTATCATTTTCCCCAAAAAAGAAAAGACACGGCAATTTTTTTGTAATTTTAATTTCAGGTAAATCGCTAGCAACGAATTCATAAAAGGACTTATAAAACTCTACTCTCGAGTAGTCTAGAGTACCAAAACTTTTATCAGAAATTATATTCGCTAATTCGGGAAATATTTCTGCAAGATATTCCGCAAAAGCTGCTACATATATCTTCCTGTCTTTAATAACTTCGTCCTTATTTTTAGACATAAACTCAATAAAATCTATTTTGCTTTCAAATGAAAACCCTCTTTTTTTCAAATAGAATTTGTAGTCATCAAAGTTTAGGAGCTCATTCATATTAAACAGACCATTTACACTAAACATTGATTTTATTGCTTCAGGCCATCCCAAGTTACTTAAAACATATATCAATGGAATTAATCCATAACAAGTCCCTATCGCATGTAATGGTAAACCCATGTTTCTAGAATATTCA
>JAGLIU010000084.1 GCA_023142805.1 Candidatus Omnitrophota bacterium
TCCTGTAAAATATCCTCGCGAAGCTTTTAGCGATCACACAGGAAATTCCCGCCGCTTTGATCGAAATAGGCGCATGTTCTCTAGAAGAACCGCAACCAAAATTTTCTCCGGCGACAATAATATCTCCCTTATCTATTTTTGCCGCGAATTCCGGGTCGGCATCTTCCATGCAGTATTTCGCTAATTCCTCAGGATCAGACGTATTCAAATAACGCGCCGGAATTATCTCATCTGTATTTATATCATCCCCAAATTTATGTGCGTTCCCTTTTAACTTCATCTTTTTCTCCATTCGCGTTGACTGTGTTTATAGTACCAGCTCCTATAGTTCCGTCGGATGCGAGATCATACCTTTTACAGCACTCGCTGCCGCTATCACCGGATTCGACAGATAAACAAAGCTTTTTGGATGCCCCATACGACCTACAAAATTTCTGTTCGTAGTCGCTATAGCGACTTCACCTTCATGGAGTATACCCATATGTCCGCCTAAACACGGACCACAACTGGGAGTACAAAAAACTCCGCCCGCACGGACAAATATCTCCGCGTATCCTTCTTTAACGGCTTCGGCATATATGGCCTGTGTCGCGGGAATAACCACTAAACGGGTATTCTGACTAATTTTTTTATTCTTTAAAACCGCTGCCGCTTGTTTAAGATCGCTGATCCTACCATTCGTACATGAACCTATAACTACCTGATCCACTTTCACATTTTTATACTCACTAACGCCTTTACCATTTGACGGCAAGTGAGGTGCCGCCACTATAGGTTCCATTTTTGACACATTATATTCCCTGACTTCGGAATATACAGCATCTTTGTCCGTTTTAAAAATTTTATAATTTTTTCTCGTAGGTTTATATTTCCTCAAAGCGGTTTTTACATACTTCTCGGTAACTTTGTCCGTGGCTATTATTCCGTTCTTAGCTCCACACTCAATAGCCATATTGCACATACTGAATCTATCATCCATTGACAGATATTCGAAAGTATCTCCGGTGAATTCAAGAGCCTTGTACAACGCGCCTGAAACACCAAGATCGGCAATAACCTGAAGAATAAGATCCTTACCCCCTACCCACTTCTTGGGTTTTCCCGTGAACTTGATCTGTATAGTCTCAGGAACTTTTAGCCAGCACTCTCCAAAAGCCATCGCATACGCCAAATCAGTACTTCCCATACCGGTAGCAAAAGCCCCTAACGCTCCATGAGTACAAGTATGAGAATCAGCCCCTATCATCAGATCACCCGGCAAAACCAGCCCCCTCTCAGGAAGAAGAACGTGCTCAACACCCATCTCGCCTAATTCAAAATAATTTTTGATCCCATATTCTTTAGCAAAATCTTTCAGGATCTTAGCCTGATTGGCACTTCTCATGTCCTTCGCCGGAAGAAAATGATCCGGGACAAGCATGACCCTTTGCTGATTAAATACATTCTTGACCCCTAATCCACAAAACTCTTTTATAGCTATAGGGCTGGTGATATCATTCCCCAGACATAGATCTATTTTCGCCCTAATAAAATCACCCGGTTTTATGTCCTTAAGCTTGGGAACATGAGCCAATAATATTTTTTCGGTTAATGTATATCCCATGTATATTCTCCTTATTCTAGTTCGTAATTTAAAGCTCAGAAGTAGTCAAAATAGTACCAAATAACGGGACCCAAAGGTTTACTTTAAAGCCATAACTCCAAACCCATGACTAAATACTGAATCGACAGTTTACCAAATTTCACCCGTAAAATCAATGGGAAATAAGGGTGCTTTCAAGAGGCCCTAAGTCTTTGAGATATAATCATTTTTTTCATCTGCCCTTCCGACTTTCGGCCCTCAACCCTCTAGCCCCTAGCCCTTAGCCCCTAGCCTTTAACCTTTAACCTTTAACCTTTAGCCCTTAGCCTCTTTCGTCATCCCGGAATCCTGGCGACCACTTCCCCCTCTTCCGTCATCCCGGAATCCTGCGAAGACAGGATATCCGGGATCCAATGGCAATAAGAACCACAACACCACATTCCCTACTTTCGGCCCTTAATCCCCTAGCCTCTAGCCTTTTTACTTTCTTATCCGAGGAAACATAAAAATCTCCCGATTTTCTGCCGAGGGAAAAGATCTCAATTATTCCAGATTCCTCGATTTCGTTCCTCGCTACCGCTCGTCACTTCACTCGGAATGACAGTGTTGAGAGCCTTCCTACTTCCGGCCATTAATCCTCTAGCCCCTAGCCTTTAGCCCTTAGCCTCTACCCCTTCGAAGACAGGTTACCCCACAACTCAATACCCGTACAAAAGTTTCTCCATAACTCGGAGTTAATTTCTACCTGCTTCCCCTTTGCCATCATCCCAAAATCCCAACGACCACTTCCCCCTCTTTCGTCATCCCGGAATCTTGACGACCACTTCCCCCTCTTTCGTCATCCCGGAATCCTGGCGAAGACAGGATATCCGGGATCCAATGGCAATAAGAACCACAACACCACATTCCCTACTTTCGGCCATTAATCCTCTAGCCCTTAGCCTCTTACCTCTTACCCTTCGAGGACAGGTTGCCTCACAACTCGGTACCCGGTACAATGTTAATTCGGATGTAAATTAGATCTTTGGTATTGAGCTGAGCAGGTGACGTGTGTATTCATTCTGTGGATTCGAATATATCTCTTGACGAGAGGCAATTTCCACTATCTTTCCTGACTTCATGACCCCAACCACATCCGACATAAACTCTACAACCCTAAGATCATGTGATATAAAAAGATACGTTAACGCTAACTCCTCCTGCAAATCCTTAAGAAGATTCAAAATACCAGCTTGTATAGAAACATCGAGACTGGAAACAGGCTCATCTAAAACAACAATATCAGGCTGTGTAACCAATGCCCGGGCTATTGCTATCCTTTGACGCTCACCCCCGGAAAATTGATGCGGATATTTATCCAAACATTCCATATTCTTCATTTTCACCCTATGCAGTATCTTTACAACTTTATCCTCAATTTCCTCCCGATTCACGCCTTTTACAAATAAAGACTCCCCTACTATATCCCGAATGGTCATCCGAGGATTAAGTGAACTGAAAGGGTCTTGGAAAACTATATCTATATCTCCTTCAATAGACATCTTACCTGAATCCGGAACCAGAATACCCGTAACAAGTTTCGCTATAGTGGACTTCCCGGATCCGGATTCTCCTACCAGTCCGAATGTCTTTCCTTTATCTATCGTGAAACTTACTCCATCAACAGCTTTAACCGGCATTTTTTCCGCGCCGTAAAAAAAACTCTTCTTCGCGAAATACTTCTTAATATCTGTTACTTCAATAATAGCATTCATATTTTTGTCTCAACCGACCTCTCCACCCTTACACGTATCATCCCGACCGACTTCTGCGAAGCAGCGGACCGAAAGAATCTACACCGCGAACATACATTTTCATTTTAATACAACCCCAAGCCTACTATTCACTTTCCGGCAATCGTTCCCTTTCATCTCCCAGCTTCGGAATACAATCTATTAGATGCCGGGTATATTCATTTTCCGGACTTTTAAAAATAATTTCTTTCGCGCCCTTTTCTATCACTCTCCCGTTTTTCATCACATGCACTTCATCCGCTACCATATTAACAATAGAAAAATCGTGTGTAATAAATAATATAGAAAAACATCTTTCTTTTTGGATTCCCATCACAAGATCTAATATTTCTTTCTGAACAGAAACATCAAGTGCTGTCGTAGGTTCATCCAATATCAATATCTCAGGATCACAGGAGAGAGCTATTGCCAGCATTATACGCTGACGCATCCCCCCTGAAAGCTCATGAGGATAACAACTAGCAATATCTTCCGAAAGTTTAACCATCTTAAGCAACCCTTTTAAACAACCCTGAATTTTTTCTTCTGAAATAATTTTATGAGCCGCTATAGTTTCGGTTATCTGCTCTCCCACACGCATAACAGGATTTAAAGCGGTAAATGGTTCCTGAAACACCATTGAAATACTATTTCCTCTCATATTCTGTTTTTCCTTATTATCCATATCAAAGATATTCTTTCCGCGAAACAATATCTCCCCCGAAATTCTTGCCGCGACATCAGGGAGCAGATCAAGAATCGCCAAGGACATCATCGTTTTTCCGCTTCCGGATTCTCCCACTATCGCGGAGATCTTTCCAGGAAGAAGTGTCAGATCAACATCGGAAAGCACCTCTTTACCTCCAATGGTTACCGTTAAATCTTTTATTTTGAGTATATTTTCCATAATTCGTCGCGTGTATTTAGCCTCCAACCACTCCCCGATCACCGTTCACTGTTTACTGTTTACTGTTTACTGTTTACTATTCACTCCTCATTTTCTCTCTCTAAGCTTCGGATCCAGCACTTCCCTGAGACCTTCTCCCATCAAATTAAAACTAAGAACAGTTATCAGTATAGCCAGCCCGGGAAAAAGCGTAAGCCACCAGGCATAATCAATATAAACTTTTCCCGCGGTAAGTATACTCCCCCAACTAGCTTCGGGAATCTGAATTCCCAATCCCAAAAAGCTTAAAGCGCTTTCAACCAATATGGCTCCGCCTACACTTAATGTAGCGCTAACATATACGGGCCCCATAGCGTTAGGTAAAATATGCCTGAAGATTATTCTAAAATTCGACACACCTTGAACTTTCGCGGCCTGCACAAAATCTCTTTCTCTTAAAGATAAAAACTCCGCGCGAACAAGACGACAAATACCCGCCCAGCTTGTCAGTCCGATAACTATCATAACATTCACTATACTCGGTCCCAAAAATGTGATGACCATCATTATGAGAAAAAATGTAGGAAAACAATACATTATCTCCACTATTCTCATAATAACACTATCTATCCATCCACCATAATAACCACTTATACCACCCAGAAAAATGCCCATACCTAAGGATATGAACACCGCTATAAACCCTACGCTTAAAGATATTCGCGCTCCATACACCATACGGCTAAACACGTCGCGACCCAGGTTGTCTGTACCAAAAAAATGTTCCCGTGACGGCTTTTCAAGTCTAGCATCTTCGGAAAGATCCATTTTTAAAGGATCATATCGCGCTACAAACGGAGCCAAAACCGCTGACAGCGTCATTACGAATATAATGACTATCCCGAATATAATACGCTTATTCATATTTCTATGTTCAATCCTTTGTTCGAATCGTTACTCTTCTTCACTTTTCCCCCCCTACACGTATTCGCGGATCTACAAAAGCATACGCGATATCCGACAAAAATATCCCTATAAGTGTCAAAAATGTCGCGATAACTCCCACCCCCATAACTACCGGATAATCATAATTCATTATTGCCTCATACCCAAGTCTGCCCATACCCGGCCACGCGAAAATAGTCTCAAAAATAAAACTGCCGGATATCAATGCCGGAAGACTTAAGCCCATTATTGTTATGATCGACAGGAGCGCGTTCTTTAAAATATGCGCTGTAACAATACGGCTTGATGAAAGCCCTTTTGCGCGTGCGGTCAGAACATAGTTTTCATTCATCACTTCTATTACACTGGACCTGGAATATCTGGATAAAGCCGCAAGCGATCCAAATGCTGTCGCGACCACGGGAAGCACCAAATGTGCTATAAGATCTTTTGTTCTATCGAATGAATCCAAATACGCGGTATACCAGGGACTCATTCCGGATATCGGCAGCCATCCGAGTTTAAATCCAAAAAATAGTATCAAAAGAAGTGCCAACCAAAATGATGGCGTAGCGTAACCGATAAAAACAAATATGGTCATGATCCGGTCAAAAAAAGAGTTACGTTTAACTGCGCTTATAACACCAATAGGCACAGCTATTAAAAAAATAATGAAAAGCGAAATAATCTGCAAAAGAAGCGTCGCGGGTAAACGTGATGTGATCTTCGCCATAACAGCCTGATCGTCTATAAGCGAAGATCCAAAATCTAAAGATATCAAACGTTTTACCCATAACCCGTACTGTACAAGAACCGGTTTATCCAAATCATACATTTTATCAAAATTTGCTCTGGCACTTCCCGAGACTTCAGGATTCATTCCATATTTTATGCTTGCGGTATCACCCGGGGCCAAATGCATCACAGTAAACATGATAAACGATATCCCTATAAGCATAGGTATAATAAGTAATAGTCTTTTCGCGATATATCTTTTCATAGCTTACACGATCAAAACTTTCAGTTCCTTTACTCCCAAATTCCGGGATTTTAATAATCTAAAATTTGCCAAGCTCTTTTCCCGGAGATTGGCATACTACTTTATAAAAGAATCTATATCCCTCTTACTTTCTTTTCCTACTTCATGCTTCATATTAGAATTTATATCTTACCTCATCATTTTTCACATACCAATCTATAAAGTTATATCCTATACCTGCCGGTGCCGGCTCTATCCCCTTAAATCTTTTTTGTACGGCAATCGTGCTATATGGAAAAAATAGAAAAGTATATGGCACATCCTCACTTATAAGACAGTGTATTCTCTTGTATATCTTCGCGCGCTCATTAATGTCAAACTTTCCGCGTCCAAGCTCTATCAATTGGTCTACTTCAGGATTTGAGTAAGAAACAAAATTAAGCCCACCCTCTTTTGATGAATCAGAATGCCATACAGCGTAAATATCAGGATCAACGGGAAGTGACCACCCGAGTATTACCGCCTGAAAATTTTTCTTGTTTATAAACTGATCTAGAAACGCGGACCATGCCAAAACCTGTATATCAACCTTAACCCCTATTTTTGCCCATTGAGCCTGTATGATAGTAGCGACATCTTCTCTTACCTGATTACCTTGATTGGTAACTATACGAAAAACAAATTTCTTTCCGTCTTTCTCAAGCACACCATCATTATCGACATCAGACCACCCGGCCTGACGTAAAAGTAAAGCGGCTTTCACCATATCATAGCTGTATCTTTCCGCGGCATCATCGTAATAGACTGTATCTTTAAAAAATGGACCGGTACACTCATCCCCCAGGCCCAAAAGCGCGGCATCAATTATTTCTTTTTTATTGATCGCGTAACTTAACGCGCGTCGGACATTCTTATCTTTGAACAAAGGATCTTTCAGATTATATCCTATATAAGTGTATGACCTGGCTAAATAACGGTATTTCTCGATCCGGTCTTTGAACTCCGGAGTGTTACTGCGGTATAAAAACTGATATGGGCTCAGTCCCATTGAATCTATATCCCCGCTTACGAGTTCTAAAAATTGTACGCTTTGATCCGGAACTACTCTGTAAACATATCTTTTTATACGCGGCATATGTTCAAAATAATCCGGATTTGCCGCTAGCACCATATACTGCGCGTTCTTCCATATCGAAAATTTATAAGGCCCGGTACCGATCGGTTTTACCGCGTAAACGGAACCTCGTATATCGGTTATTTTTCCGAATAAATGTTCAGGAATAATTCCCATACCAAATTTTAAAAGCGCCGGAGCATATGGCTGTGAATAATAAAATCGAATGGTATGATCATCTATTATTTCAATATCTTTGATACCGCTGTAATTTGATATATAGGGACACCCTGTCCCCGGATCCAATATTTTTTTGAACGTGAAATAAACATCTCCGGCAGTAAAGGGTTCCCCGTCATGCCATACAACATCATGGCGCAAATAAAAAGTTATCCGCAAACCTTCTTCTTCTACTTTCCAACTTTCCGCCAGATCGGGTACTATCTTGAGATCTTTATCGATTTTGGTAAGACCGTTATATATAAACTCGCATATAGAACTTGAAGTTGTATCATCCGCGAAAAACGGTATTAAAATACGAGCGTCAGCTATCCCGGAAAACACATACGCGTCAGTAGAACCCTCTTCCGACTCTCGACAATAACCGTTTAAACAAAGGAGCAATACCAAAAAAAAGGTTACCGTTTTTCTAAAAAACAGTAACCTTCTAAAAATATTTGTACGAATTTTTATATTAAGCACAGGGCTATTCTGGTTTATTATTTGTCCGCGGGAACAGGCGTCTCGACTTGAGCCGGAATCGCTTCCCGGGACTGAACAGGTACTGACGCAACAGTCTTGGAATCAAGAGAATCCGCTTCCCGCGCTTTCCCGGCTGTTACCGGCACTTCTGTTTGAACGGGAAGAACAGGCACTGCCGGAAGCATATTTTTCTCAAAAAGAGACCTGCCTTGCCTCGCGGTTGTAATACCTAAAGATAATGACGTTACCAAAAAGAGCACAGCGCTTACAGTTGTAGCTTTTTTCAGAACAACAGGTGCCTGAGTTCCCAGAACAGACTGAGTCGCGTCACCGGTAAAAGCTTCTGTCAAACCTCCACCTCTTCCGGCCTGCAATAATATCGTCGCTATAAGTATCAAACACGCGATAACATGTACTACTATAAGAAATATATACATTGTTTAACCCTTCTTTTCAGCATATAAGGACGCTGTAGATTTAATTAGATCCGTAAAACTATCTGATTTTAAACTCGCTCCGCCGATAAGTCCCCCGTCTATATCCTCTTCTTTCATTAAAATCTCTATATTTTCCGGTTTAACACTACCACCGTACAATACACGCGTAGATGAGGCAAATGTTTCTGAATAAAGATCAGAAAGTATTTTTCTTATTTCAGCGTGCACTTCCTGTGCCTGTCCGGGGGTAGCGGTTTTTCCTGTCCCGATCGCCCATATCGGCTCATACGCTATAACCAAAGTATCAATATAATCTTCGCTAAACCCCTCTAGCCCGCCTTTTATCTGTGCGGTAATAATATCCATTGTCTTTCCGGACTCTCTCTCTTCCAAAGTTTCTCCCACACACATGATAGGTATAAGCCCTTTTTCTATAGCTGCCTTGATCTTAAATTTTACAGTTTCATCAGTTTCACCAAAATATTGCCGGCGTTCGGAATGCCCTATAATAACATATTTACACCCTACACTTTTCAGCATACCGGTCGAGACCTCTCCCGTAAAAGCACCCTCATCTTTCCAGTAACAATTTTGAGCACCTAACCCTATATTGCTTTCTATGAGCATCTCACCGACATCACTGAGATTGGTAAAAGGCGGACATATGACCACCTCAACATTTTCCACATCATATACGGATCGTTTTATCTCGTTAGCCAATTCTACAGCCTCGTTTACATCTTTACACATCTTCCAATTACCAGCAATCATAGGTTTTCTCATAACAGCTCCGTTTTTTAAAATTTCAGATCAAAAGTTCAAAACTATGCTCTTAACTCTCTTTTATTGCTTCTCATTCAACGCCGCTATACCGGGAAGAACTTTTCCCTCTAAATATTCAAGTGACGCTCCACCGCCGGTCGACATATGTGACATCTTGTTAGCTAATTTTAACTGATTGACCGCGGCAGCGGTATCACCCCCGCCGATAACGGTTGTAGCGTCAAGTCTGGCTATAAATTTCGCCAATTCTTTGGTCCCCGTCATGTACGGTTTCATCTCAAACAAACCTACCGGACCGTTCCAGACAATCGTCTTGGATTCTTTAAGTACTTTTTTATATTCCTTTATTGTCTTGGGACCAATATCTAAACCTATCCACCCGTCAGGTATATGCTCTCCGACTACTTTAGCCTTGGCTTTAGGGCTGATCCCTGTAGCGACAACATGATCCTGCGGCAAGAAAATACTTACATTTTTCTCTCTGGCCAATTTAAATATTCTTTCCACCGTATCAGTCATCCCTTCCTCTATCCTTGAAGCACCAACCCCTTTAAACCTGGATTTAAGAAAAGTATATGCCATCGCGCCGCCTATAAGTAGATAATCCACTTTATCAAGCATACTCTCTATAACAGGTATTTTGTCAGAAACTTTCGCGCCGCCTAATATAAGGCAGAAAGGCTTTTCCGGATTCTTAGTAACTTTCTCAAAGTATTCTATTTCTTTGCTTACCAAAAACCCGGCGACACTGGGCAAATACTTTGTAACCCCTACAGTCGAAGCATGTGCCCTGTGACAAGTACCAAAAGCATCTTCGACAAAAACCTCACCTAAAGAAGCAAGCTTTTTAGCAAATTCAGGATCATTCTTTTTTTCTTCTTTATGAAACCTCAAATTCTCAAGAAGAATAACATCATCCGCTGCCATATCATTGACAGCATCCTCGACATCCTCGCCTATGCAATCATCCATTTTTTTAACGTTTTTCTTAAGTAAAGCGGAAAGACGATCCGCGACAGGATCAAGCCTGAATTCATCCTTTACTTCACCTTTGGGTCTTCCCAGATGACTCATAAGAACCAGTTTACCTCCGTTATCAAGTATATATTTGATAGAAGGTAACGCCGCTACTATCCTTGAATCGTCTGTAACATTACGCGTATCATTCAGCGGAACATTAAAATCAGTACGCATTAGCACTCTTTTTCCGCTAATAGCTATGTCTACGAGGGTCTTTTTCATTATTCCTCCCGATATCAGAACTATGGTTATACGGCTAACTTTTTGATCAGATCAACAACACGGTTTGAATAACCCCATTCATTGTCATACCAACCCACAACCTTAACCAGATTACCGCCTATGGTCATTGTCGCCTGCGCGTCAAATACACATGAATACGGATTGCCGACTACATCAATAGAAACTATCGGATCTTCCGTGTATTCGAGTATGCCTTTAAGTTCACTTTCAGCGGCTGCTTTCATCGCGGCGTTAATTTCTTCAGCTGTCGTACCTTTTTTCAACTCTACAACCAAGTCAACCACCGATCCATCTTTAACAGGAACTCTCATCGCCATACCGTTAAGCTTGCCTTCAAGTGATGGTATGATCTTACCTACGGCTGAAGCTGCCCCGGTTGAAGTCGGTATTATACTTTCAGCGGCCGCTCTTCCGCGTCTAAGATCGCTATGAGGAAGGTCCAATATGCTCTGATCATTGGTATAAGCGTGAACAGTTGTCATAAGACCTTTTACTAGCCCAAACTTTTCATCAAGAACTTTTACCATTGGAGCGAGACAATTTGTAGTACAAGAAGCGTTAGAAACGATCTTGTCCTCGGCTTTTAAAGCCTCATCATTCACTCCCAACACTATCATATTATCGATAGCGTCCTTTGGAGGAACTGTAAGTATAACTTTTTTAGCACCGGCTTCCAAATGCATCGCGCATTGCTCTCTCTTACGAAAAACACCTGTTGATTCTATAACAACCTCCGCGCCTCTCTCTTTCCAAGGCAATTCCGCGGGATTCTTTACACTCAAAATGTCTATCTCTTTTCCGTTAACAATGATAGAGTTCTCTTTAACCTCAACAGTGCCTTTGAATTTACCGTGTGTTGAATCGTATTTAAGAAGATGCGCCAATGTCTTCGCGTCTGTAAGATCATTTATCGCGACAACTTCGAAATCACCCCGTTCAATCATTATACGAAACGCCATTCTACCTATTCTTCCAAACCCATTAATTCCAACCTTAACTGACATCTTTTCCTCCTTGTTAGTTCCTCGTTCTTAGCTCATAGTTCGTAGCACGTGTTCTTATGAACTCCATTATCTCATCACGTTCTTGTTATCTTCTTGTATCCTAACGGCCCAAATCTCAGGTTTTTCGGCTGCGAACTCCGAACCCCCAACTTTGACCCGAATATGAAAGAGATATTATATACTCAAGAAGCTATTCATTCAATAGTTTTTTTCAATAAAAATTTTTAATAGAAATAACCCGCCTAAAGCCGGTCTTGATCGTCAGGAAGAACTTAAACCCTATTTTTTGCCTAAAACAGTGCCTTTTTTGATAGAGTACCCTCGAACAAACTCTCCTTGAGATACTACTTTTTTACCTTCTAACTGCACTTCTTTAATACTGATCGCACCGTCTCCGGTACATATCAAAAGATCTTCACCAAAAAAAAGAAGGCCCGGAACACTTTTATCCGGCACAAAATCTGATATTACAGCATCGATTATCTTCAATCTTTTCCCATCTATATGGGTATATGTGCCGGGCCAGGGTTTTAATCCCTTGATCTTTCTACATATGTCATAAGACGACTCTCTCCAATTTATCTCACCATAATCCTTATTAAGACGTTTCGCGTATAACGCTTCTTCTTCATTTTGTTCGGTAAGAACTTCATTTCCGGCCGCTATAAGATCCAGCACTTTTAAAATAATTCCGGCACCCTTAACGGATAACTCGGATGAAAGTTTTACCGCATCCATCTCTTCGTCTATATCCACTCTATCTTGAAGAATAATTTCTCCCGCATCCATACGTTCTGTCATGTTAATAACCGTAACTCCCGCCACATTATCACCGTTAAGAATAGTCTGATTTATCGGAGTAGCGCCCCGGTATTTTGGAAGTAATGATGGATGAAGATTAATAGCATATTTCTTAGGTATATCTAAAACCTGTTTGGACAATATCTGACCATAATCAACTACTACAAATACATCCGCGCTTAATTTGTTTATTTTCTCTATAAAAGAATCATCCGAAGCTTTTTCAGGTTGATATATCTCTATTTTAGATCCGGATCCCTCTAAAAAAGACTTGATCAGCGTTGGCCGCGTTTCCCAACCTCTACCT
>JAGLIU010000085.1 GCA_023142805.1 Candidatus Omnitrophota bacterium
ATTTTTAAAGTGCCATGATCTGCCAGATACCCTATGTTTTGATTTATATCTACCAGCCTTTCCATATTAGCATTTATTATATCTTCCATCTTATCCAGACTGACTAGATTGTACTGTGTTCCGATAATAGGTATTCGAATTACATTTAAGATGGGTATTTCCCTAACCTTATTATTATACTCCATCACCATGCCAATAATCCCACTGCCGGCTAAAATTTTTCTATTTGAAAGATCAGGCCATTTAAGGCTCATAAGGTTATATTTTTCCCATTCACTTCTCCGGTTTTGCTCTGTGGCAGGATCTATATATAAATACTCAAAATTACCATAAGTTTTGCCATTTAACGTCTCTATAATACCTTTTATTTTGCCGGGATATTCAGGAAGCTCTTTGAGACCCATAAAAGGCGCAACTTTCTTTAGAGAAGAAGAAAGAAATAGTTTAACTTTAATTTTATCAGAAAGGCTGAGCAGTGTGCTTATTTTGTTGTTAAGTTTCACCATTGCTGTTGTCAGTTTATATTCCAGGCCATTTGTGGAAGTGATGGCAGGTAGTCTTTCAATAATATCACCATGAATAAGAACGAGACCCATGTACGCTTTTTTGAACTTTACTTCATCTTTTTCAAATACCTGAAGCTGGACAGGAGAAATTCCGTAATTATCAGCCAGTTCCCTGTTTTCCATAGCCGAAGGATTACCCCCTTCCTCATCAAGGCTCACATTATAAAATCTATAGTTAAAATATTTATTTGAATTTATAGCATATTCTTCAAGCAAATCATGAAGATAACGTTCTGTGTTGTTATGTGGCGCCGGCAGATTTTTAGTGAAAAATATTTTGATTGTTAGAGGTTCTGAAAGTGTTGAGACAACTTTTTTACTGGTTTCAGAGATAGAGAAAATCTTATTCTCTGTTAAGTCAATTCTAAAGAAAAGAGTTGAACCCACTAAATTGATAAGCACAATTACAATTATATAAATGATAAGCTTTGTATATTTAGTTATTATATTCTTTATTATATTCATTTGTTCTCCCTATTCTTTACCTTTCAATACTATGTGAGTACAATAAAGACTAATGAAAGAAATGCTCAGAAAATACAGAATATCACGTGAATCAATAATTCCCCTGGCAATATTTTTGAAGTGAAAATCAGCTCCCATATAACCGATAATGTCAAGCAGCATGCGTGGAAAGAAAAAAAGCATTTTGTCAATAAGTGTCAGGGTAAAACAGATGATCATACTGACAATAAAGGCGATAATTTGATTTCTGGTCAATGACGAAGTAAATAAGCCAATTGCCGTATATGTAGCGCCCAATAGAATGGCGCCAACATAACCTCCAATAACAGGCCCGAGATCAAGATCGCCAAGAAAAGCAATAAAAACTGGATAAGAAAGTGTTGGTGCGAGCGCCGTGGAAATAAAAATAACAGATGCCAAAAATTTACCTATAATTATATCTCTATGTGTTACAGGCAGGGTTAACAGAATTTCATACGATCCTATATTCAGCTCCTCTGAGAATAATCTCATCGTGATTGCCGGAATTATAAAGGAAAAAGTGATAGGGAGCAGACTAAAAAAGAATCTCATATCTGCCTGATTATATAGAAAGAAAGTCGAAAAAAAGAACCATCCTGTCACAACAAGAAATGCAGATATGACAATATAGGCAATAGGGGAAATAAAATAATCTTTTAATTCTTTATTAAGTATATGTATAACCTGATGCATGTTAATTCCTCGTAGTAAGTTCTCTGAATATAGTTTCAAGCGTTTTTGTTTCCTGATGAA
>JAGLIU010000086.1 GCA_023142805.1 Candidatus Omnitrophota bacterium
AAAAATGTAACATTTGTAGTGCCCACGATATGTAAATTATCGAGTTTGTATTATTATACCCCATAAAAAAAACCTATAAGTGTCTTAAACAACTTACAGGCTTAAAAAAATGTGATCAGTCAAAAATTCCACTCTACATTAATTCTGGTATTATTCCATACTTTTCTCAGCTATATATCCTATCACGATCATTTTCAAAATTCCGTATTTTAGACTCAGGTTCCGCTTCACGATCTTTCTGCTCCATCCCGATATTTGTCGTTACACGATCTTCGCTACTCTAATTCTTCATCCACTTCTTCGAATGTCTGTTTTTTATTTTCCTCCGAAATTGCCACAACCGTAGCCGCTGTCCCCACACCCGCTACGAACCACAGAGCCGCACATCCAAAATTTCCAAGAATTTGAGCTAAAAGAACGGCGCTTACAAAAAATATTTTACATCTGTATGACATCTTTTTCCTTCTCTCATTTTTTCACATGATCATATGATTCAATGTGAGTATACCCTACTATGAGGCCACGGGTCAAGAATATCAACATAGCAGTAGTGTCAAAATGATCAAATCTCTTTAACATCGCGCAACACGCGCGAAAACAGGGCTCTCCCCTGCGTTAAACTATAAGTCATCAACTACACATCCTGAGCGAAGGATCGATAACAACGAAGTCTAAAAAACTCTTCCAACAACACTATCTTCTTCTCCATATTCTAAAACACCATAAAGCCGCCGGCATCATAAAGAGATAATCCTTTTAGTGAAACACATTCAACCTGGTGTTTTATTAAAAATCTACTGATCTCGAAATATTCAACATGTAAAGTCATATCTCCCAAAATAAAAACTTTATCATCGTTCAACCTGCCTGACGCTCCGCCGATAAATCCATATTTCTCTCCGGGAAGCGCTATACTTTTCGAAGAAACAGTCAGAACATCTATTCCATTATTTTTGAACACTGTAGCCATTCCTTTATCCGAAGTTATTACAGCATTTTCAGAAATTATAAAAGTGGCGCATCTGGCATACCCTTGATTGATATTAACCAGTTTAAACCCTTTTTGTTTAGCCGTTCTGATAATAACAGGATCTGTATATTCAAAATTATGAAAAAGGACACCTTTCAAACATACCGCGTTATATCCGGCAGTGTCAGGATATTTCCCGAACGGATCATTATCCCCTTGTATCAACGTTACGTTATATTTTTTGAAATACTTTAAAAAAATTTCAGATATACCTGGCGCATGTATCACTGTTTTACGATTTAATTGAAATATATATATATCAGGGTGACTTAATATTGAATTATAGACAGGAACATTGTTTGAAATACCATAAAATGGCAAAAATAAAATTTTAGGAAACTTTATTCTTAAAGCATCCATATATTCTTTGGGTATTCTATGGTCGTGAACAACAAACATAGTTATTATATTCCCGAAGCATTGGTCATAAATTCTCCACTACGGTTTTTCTGTCCACAAGCAGAGTTCTTTTCCCGAAACCCAGCCGGACAGTACCTCTGGGGACATCCTCTCCTTTTCTTAAATTGTCTTTTACACATATAATATTAATTGTCGGCTGGTTTTCTCTCTTAAATCCGAAAAATGCCGCTTCATCCTTAGGATTATAACAAATTTTTAGATCGTCTTTGACAACCAACATACAATTATTATTAATATAACGCAACATTGACAAAAAAATCCGGCTTTCGACTTTTAATCCAAAAGCAGTATGAAACGGACCTGACAATATCCCCTTTCCTGACAATAGATCCTCTGAGGGATGTAATCCACATCTGATCACTTTTATATCATTCGCGTTAAAATAAAGCACTATCTGAGCCGCTCGATCCACCGCTTCTTTTTCTGTTAAAGGCGAATATTCTTTTTTCTTCCATTTCTCGGCTAAAAGCGTGTCTTTCATAACAACAACAGGATATATACGTACTTGGGTGGCTCCAAGAACCTTGACCATTTTCGCTGTGTATACTTCATCCTCCAAAGTACTTAAGGGTAACCCCAGCATCATCTGATGCCCTAAGATAAATCCGGCTTTCACGATCATTTCTGAAGCACGTTTAACATCATCCGGAGTATGCCCCCGCTTTGATGCTTTAAGAACATCATCAGACATTGACTGTACTCCCAATTCTATACATTTTACATTGTTTTCTTTTAAGAAATTCAAGATGTTTTTATTAATATAGTCGGGACGCGTAGATATACGCACTCCTGAAACCTTTCCGGGTACTATATATTTTCGTACGGAAAGAAGAAAACTTTGCTGGGCACTTTTATCCAGCCCCGTAAATGTGCCTCCGAAAAAACCTATCTCGATTTCCCTGTTTCCCGCGGGTATACTCTTCAAATACTCCTCGACCCTGACGGATACATCCCTCGGAGACATCGTCTTTTCACCTGTTATACTGTTTTGATTACAGAAGATACACTGATGAGGACAACCTTTATGTGGAATAAAAAACGGAATAGTGTAGTGCTTTGTCATAAGTTTAACGTTCCCGCCTGGAAGCGTGAATATACACATTCATAATGTTGATGATCAAAATCCATTGTTAACATACTCTAGCAAATTAAGCCCCAGTTCTTCGAATAATTCATACAACCTCTTCATGGGAAGCCCCAAAATATTAAAATATGATCCTCTTACATCATCAAACAAGATCGACCCGATTCCTTCGATCGAAAACCCGCCGGCCTTATCATAAGGAGCCAGAAATTTAAAAAATAGATCTATTTTTTTCTCATCTAACAGAACAACCTTAAGAGCACTTTCTTCAAAACCTGAAATATTGTTCTTCGTATCCGGATCTATAACACATATTCCGGTATATACTTTCAATTCTTCCTCGGAAAAACTTCTCAAAAGAGAAAGTGCTTCTTCCTCGTCTTTAGGTTTCCCTATAATTTTGTTTTTACATACAACCAGAGTATCCGCGCCTATTATTACAGAATCATTTATCTTCTGTGCTACTTTATCGGCTTTATTCGTCGCGTTGACTCGCACTAACTCAGTAATATCCATTCTGTCATCCAAAATCTCTGTAACATCGCTGAAAACAACCTTATGCCTGAGACCACATTCTGAAAGTATCCTGGATCGTCTTACAGACGCCGACGCTAATATGATCTCTCGCATATATCTCCTTCATTTTTATGTCCGGGGTCACGGTCAATTTACACAAATACAGATCGCCATCCCCGCAAAATCGGGAATTTAATAAAAAATTTGTAGGCACACAGCGTAACGCGCCCCTACAAATACAATTTCTTCTTCTCCCCAACTCGCAATTTCTTCAGAAGTTTCTCCAAAGATCTCATGTCTTTGATATTGGTATATTCTTTCATAATCTCGTGTAAATTTTTATATTTTTTTAAATACCAGGTCAAATGTTTATACATCCTTTTTCTGGCATGAATAAAATCATAATATTCCAGATTCAAATAAAAATGTTCTTTTATTATATTTTTGAGTTCTTCAAACTCGGGAACCCATTCCTCTCGAGACCCTTCTTCTATTTCTTTAAAAATCCATGGACGTCCCAAAGCACCTCTTGCTATAAAAACCGCGTCACATCCGGTACTTTTAAACACATTTTTTACGTCTTCAGCTGAAAAAATATTACCACTGGCTATCACGGGTATATTGATCTTTTCTTTTAATTTAAAGATAAGACTCCGATCCACTTCTCCCTTATACATTTGTTCTCTTGTCCTTACATGAAATCCTACCGCGCTCGCGCCCTCACTCTCTACAGCCTTGGCCACTTTCAAGTAGTTAATATTATTCTCGTCCCATCCGCTTCGTATTTTTACGGTAACCGGTATTGAAAGTTCTTTAACTAATCTGCCTACGATCCGCGCGAGCTTCTTCGGATCTTTCATCAAAGCCGCGCCTTTGCCTAAAGTTACAACTTTTCTCGCGGGACAGCCCGCGTTTATATCCAAAAGCTTAAACCCTTTTTCCTCACATATTTTTGCCACAGATACAAATCTTTCGATATCCTCTCCCACAAGCTGAACCCCCAAAGGCTCATCACCGGGAATTCTATCAAGAAGACGAAAAGATTTTTTGTTTTTATATATTATTCCGTTAACATCTATCATTTCTGTAAAAGCGAATTTACATCCAAATCTCCTAGCCATCAACCGGAAAGGTATATCGGTGATACCCGACAAAGGCGCGAGTACGGCCTTTGCCATGATCATCCTTTTTACAAAATCGTTTTTAGTCTTATCATTTTTGATAATAATACGGGAGGTATTTTTTTCTTTCATTACCATTAACCCTTTCCGGCAAAGAAGACCCTGCAAAGAAAGCTTATGGCGAGCACTACACTTCAAGTTCCTGTTGTCTCAAAAGAACTTCTTTAGTAATATAATCCGTAACTTTACGGTATTCCAATTGTCCTACAAGCTTTTCCGAATCCGCATGCTCTAAAACCGGTATGTAGCTGATATTTTTTCGTTTAAAAATTTCTACCGCTTCACGAAGAGATTGATCGGCATATACAACAACATCAGCTTCCCTGAAAATATCTCCCGCGACTATCAATTGATCCATCTGATTCTCGTAAAAAGTATCTCTTATTTCCCCCAGGGATATGATCCCCAGAAATTTATCATCCATCTTCACAACAGGGAAATTATACCCTTCACTTTTCTTCATGATATCTATTATCTGGTGCAAGCTGTTGTTTTCTTTGATGATAAAAAATTCCTCATTCATAACGTCTTTTACGTTATGGTTTCCTATGACATCATCTTCGGTAACATTTCGATTTACTTCATCGGCTTTTTTAATTCCAAATTTTATCAATGACGGAGCCACAAGTTGTAGAAGAAAAGTCGTCGCGGTTATTATGCTTATTATCAAAATACCCGCCGCGTTGGCTTCCGCGCCCAATCCGCTGAACATATGAAACGCGGCTATAGCTAAGCCAACCGCGATACCCGCCTGGTCAAAAAGACAAAATCCGAGATATTTTGTTACAGACGCTTTTGCTCCGGATATTTTACCTCCGATATAAGCTCCCGCGATCTTACCCATGCTACGACTGACAATATACAGAATGGCTAAAGTCAAAATACCTTTCTGATTGAAAATACCGACATCAAGACGAGCACCGACAAGCACAAAAAACAATATAAAAATAGGCTCTGAAAACTTTTTTATTGTGTCGAACATTTCGCGATTATCGGCGGGCTGCAAATTCGATACAACAAGTCCTAAAACCATTGTCGCTAGTATTGAATCCACCTTAAAAAATATCGAGATCCCTACGATAAATATTACAGTGCCTAAGGAAAACGGCAACACTCTTTCTCTGTCACGTGACCGGGATAAGACTAAATGCAACACCGTGCCGGCAACCACACCTATGAAAACGGATATCAGTATATTAAGTAACGGCACCGCGAATGTAGCGACCAGGGAAGGTCTTTGATGTACAATAAGGGATTTCGCGAAAACACTTGCGAATCCGTAAATTAAAAGAGCCAGAGCGTCATCTAACGCGACTATCGACAGTGTAGTCATGGTTAACGGCCCGCGAGCCTTATACTCTTCAAGAACGCTGTATGTAGCGGCTGGGGCGGTTGCCGAAGCTATAGCCCCAAGAATCAAACCTATATACATTTTTTGAGTGATCAGAAAAGCCACAGTACCGACTAAAATAAACGTTAGAAAAGCCTCACAAAAAAGTATCGTGTAAATAGAACGGCTGTATCTTTTAAACTTATCAAAACGCAGCTCCGCTCCGATCATAAAACCAATGATCCCTAGAGCAAGATCAATCACCGGACCGAATGAATCTATCATAGATCCGCACAAAAACCCTTTAAACGACCCTCCGAACAAAAGACCGATTATTATATATCCGGTTACCTGTGGAAGATTCATTTTTTTGAATATTCTTCCGCCGATAGCACCAAGCAATATAACAAGCCCTATGACTAATAATGTATTCATTTCGTTTTCTTTTTAGTTGTTGTTGTCTTTTTTTTCGCGCGCTTTTTATCTGAAGAATCTTTTTTTGAAAAGTTATCTGTGTACTCTTTTAATTTACGAGACACTAAATAATTAATCGTCCCCGCGGGATATTTACCATTCTTAGCTTTCTTCCCGGCTTTTTTACCTGTCAATATCTCTATCCCCTCACCCACCGTAGAAACCGACCAGATGTTAAATTTTTTCTTCTTCACGGCATTCACTACTTCATCCTTCAACATAAGATGCTTCGTATTCAGTTCCGGAATTATCACCCCTTGTTCTCCTGTCAGCCCCTTAAGTTTACAAACATGATAAAACCCTTCTATTTTCTCGTTAACCCCGCCAATAGGCTGTATCATACCATGCTGATTCATTGATCCCGTAACAGCAATAGATTGCTTCAGGGGTACACCCGAAAGAGAAGATAAAAGACAATAAGCCTCTGTACTTGAAGCTGAATCACCGTCAACTCCATTATAAGACTGTTCGAAACAAATACTCGCGTTGAGACTTAATGGAGCGTCTTGAGCGAACTCTTCTCCGATATAACCGCTTAATATCATAACACCTTTTGAATGAATATTTCCTCCCATTTTTACCTGTCTTTCGATATCAACAACTCCATTCTTCCCCATATACGTACGCGCGGTTATACGTGACGGTTTCCCAAACATGTATTCACCCATGTCGTAAACAGCCAAGCCGTTGACCTGCCCTACCACAGCACCTTTGGAATCTATCATAATTATGTTTTTTTCTATTAATTCGCTTATTTTTTCTTCAATAAGGTTAGATCGGTACATTTTTTCATGTATGGCTTTTTTTACATGTGCCACATCCACATATTCCGCGTTACTCTGTCCGGCATAATAATTCGCTTCTCGTAACACATCAGCAATATACATAAATTTCGCGCTAAGCTTGTCCTGGTCCGCGCTCAATCTTGAACCATACTCCACGATTTTCGCTACCGAACCCCGTTCAAAATGACGCATCCCTTCTTCTTCACATCTAACTTTGATAAACGCGGCATATTTTTTCATCTTTTCTTCATCACGCTCCATTTCAACATCAAAATCGGCTTTGATCTTGAACATCTTGCGAAACTCCTCATCATATCTATACAACATTTGATACAACCACGGAGACCCTACCATTACGATCTTTATATCCGATGGTATCGGCTTGGGCTTAAGACTTGTAGTGCTAACAAGTCGAAATTGCTCGTTTATATCCTCGACTTTGAGTTCACGATTACGTATAACACGTTTTATCGCGTCCCACGCCATAAAACTGCTTAAAACATCCATTGCCTGGAGAATCAAATACCCCCCATTGGCTTTATGTAACGCTCCCGGAGCTATCATAGTGAAGTCGGTTGTCATAGAACCGAATTGCGAAACATATTCAATTCTTCCTATAAGATTATAATACGTAGGATTCTGCTCTTTAATAACAGGCGCGCCATTAGAATGCCTGTGATCTACCAAAAGATTAACCTGATATTTCCGAAATGTATCTTTTTTCGGAGCGCCTTTTACCCCAAAAATCGCGACAGGGGCTTCCTCACCTTCTTCTTTAAAAGCGTCTATCTCCTCAACCACATTCTGCTGAACATGATTTAAATATTCCAAAACACCGTTAAATTCTCTGTATTTAAACCTAAGCTCATCTATAGCGTGTTTAACGGAAAACAAAGCTATTTCCTGCTCAAGATCCTTTATCTGCATTTTTGCGGCTTTTTCCATAGCCCTGACTTCACTCAATATCTGCTCTATTTTTATATGAAGATCATTTTTTGTCTTTTCTATCGTTTCTTTCTTTTTGTCGGTAAGAGCGTCATATTCTAGCGCCGTCATAGATTTTTCGCCTTTTCGAGGCACTAATATCACACCCGTAGCGGACTGTTTAAGAACAAACCCTTCTTTAAACGCTTGATTTTCAACGTTCTCCAGAGTTTCATCCCTTTTTTCCTTGTATTCTTTAAGAAGATTCTGCTTTCTTGTTTCATAATCCTCACTTTCAAAAGCCTTTGTTATTTCAAACTTAAGCTCACTTATCAATTCTTCCATATCTTTTTTGAACATTATACCCCTACCGGCAGGAAGACTTATTGCTATCGGCTCGTCTTCATTAACAAAATTGTTCACATATAACCAGTCATCCGGTATTTCTTGTTTAGCGGCTATCTCACTTACGGCTTTATCTACCTGAGTATTTCTACCTGTTCCCGTCGCGCCGCACACAAATATATTAAACCCGTCGGCTCTTATATTAAGCCCAACATCTATAGAACTCACTCCCCTCTCCTGATGCAACGGCTCCTTTTCAAAAGCATAATCTTCGGTAGTTTTAAACGGAAATAACGCGGGGTCACATGTCGATTTAAGCTCACTACTTTTCAATTTTCGCATTTTTCTCCTTTTCGGGATCGTTTTAACCCTCACCTTGCAAAACAAGTATAGGATACCTCAATTATATCCAAGAATCAACCCACTCAAATAATTATCATTTTAAAAACATACAACCACAAAGGTACACTGAGTATCGCGACCACATGTGTATAAAAAATAGACCTGGAAAAAAATTCGTTATTTGCGCCGGTATAACTCCCTATAACTACAAGAGATACCGCGGCGGGCATTGTCGCCTGTAGAAATAAGAAAAATTTATAACTCATATCCAGAGGAACAACTCTCAAAACACTCAGAACAATAACGGGAAAAATAAAGAGCTTGGTTACAACACTCGCGATAATCGGTTTTTTTTCCGTCAGATCATGAGCTTTATATCTGCAAAGATACGAACCTAAAGTAATCATAGCTATGGAAAAAGAAGCTTGACCAAGCTGTTCTATGGGCGCCGCCACAATATTCGGCAAGCTGCCCTTCCCCATCAAAGCTACCCATATTAACGAAAAAACAGTAGCAACAACAGGCGGATTAAATAATACCTGTAATTTAAAACCTTTCTTTATCCCTCCTTTTAAAAACAAGGGAACAAGTGACCACATTATTACATTGAAACCTAGTATAAAAAGAAACAGGTATACCAACAGTTTATCTCCCACCGCGCCCGCGAATGAAAATAATATAAGATTCATGGGTAGATATCCGCAATTTTGAAACCCGCAACTACACATGAATTCTCGGCTTAATCCAAATCCTTTCAACCAAAAACTATGAACGATCTTACCCGCGACCATCCCCACGACGGAAAAGATCATTGCTGAAAGAGGAAGGATCCACCAATAGCTGTATTCTGTAAAACTAAAATTTGAAATAGTCTTCGATATGATTAACGCCGGAAAAAAAACACGCACAAGCAACAAACTCAACATATCCGTAAATTTATCATCAATGAACTTACGCATATGCAAAAAATATCCTATTGCCATTAGGATAAAAAGTTTTGTTATAGAAACTATTATTGTAAAAAAACCAAATTGAAAATCCATAATTAACTCATAATTCGTAACTGTTCCTATACTACAATCTATTCACCACTTATGGCTTGCCCAACAATTTGAACATTTTGTTTTTATACGCTTCAACACCCGGCTGATTAAACGGATTGACACCGGAAATATAAGCCGAAACAGCTACCGCTTCTTCCAGAAAATAAAAGAGAGCACCCATATAAAAATCGGTTTTTTGAGGAATAAAAATGGTACTGCTGGGAACACCACCCTCATGATGCGCTTCAATAGTTGCTTCATACGCTTTTTTATTTACATAAGACATCTCGTAACCCGCTAAATAGTTCAAATTATCCAGATTATCTTTCCTCTCGGGGATAATCGCGTGTTCCTCTTCTTCTTCAACAATAAAAAATGTCTCGAATATATTTCTTTCCCCCTCTTGTATTAACTGTCCCATAGAATGAAGATCCATAGAAAAGTCACAAGCAGCGGGAAAAATGCTTTTGTAAGACTTACCTTCACTTTCTCCAAAAAGCTGTTTCCACCATTCTCCTATGTAACGCAGCTTGTAACTGAAAGTTGAAAATATTTCTATTCTTTTTCCTTTACGGTAAAGAATGTTACGAATAGCGGCATATTTGCAGCTTAAGTTTTCATACCCTTTATTTTTCTCATTTT
>JAGLIU010000087.1 GCA_023142805.1 Candidatus Omnitrophota bacterium
CTCTGAAAAACAGCCCCGGAAACAAGTTCTCTGATATCAATACCCGCGCATGCTGCCGGCAACAACCCTACAGGCGTCAAAATCGAGAATCTACCTCCCACATCCTCGGGTATAATAAAACTTTTTAGACCCTTCTCCTCCGCTATATTCCTCAGCGCGCCTTTTTCTTTATCTGTTATACAAATTATTCGCTTTGCCACCTCGGTCTGATCATATTTTTCTTCCAAAAAATCCTCAATAATCCTAAAAGCTATTGCTGTTTCCGTTGTAGTTCCGGATTTCGATATAACTATAACACTTATATCTTTGTCTTTTAAAACTCCCAAAAGTCCCGAGATATACTCACCCGATATATTTTGTCCCGCGAAAAATATTTTATCTTTTAATGTTTTGGGAGAAAGGGCCTTAATAACAGCTTTAGCTCCAAGATATGATCCTCCCACTCCAATAACAACTATGGCCTCAGACATAGCGATCATTTTTTTAGCGGTATTTTCAATATCTTCCAGGAGAACTTCCGACGCGATTCTATCCACTTCCAACCATCCCAGAAACTCTTTCCCTTTTCCGCTACGCTCCATCAAACATTTATAGGCCTCTTCCACTTCGGGCTTAATAACCTCAAAATCATCGGAATCAACAAACCCGTTTAAACATTTAGCGTCAAGTTTTAATTGTTTCCGCATAGCTTCCTGCCTTTTGGTTTAGTCTCCGTTTTTCTGACTTCTGAACAAATTATAATACCCGGATAATTTCGCTCTAAAATGTAAAGGTTTAACTTCATCGGAATTTGTTATTTTTACCCGTTTAAGCTCGTATATATCTCTGTTATATCGGTCAAAACCCCTGTTGGTTGTGCAAGCCGCTTTATACCCGGCCTTTTTAACCGCGTTCTTAACTTTTTCATTAAAACCACCTATAGGGTAACAAAAGTATTTTACTTCTACTTCTGTTTCTTTTTCTATATCAAACCTGCAACCTGACACCTCATCCCAAAGCTTCTCCGCGTTATTTAGCGATGGTAAATACACATTACTCCGGGTATGACCTCCAAAATCAATATTGTTTTCCGCCATAAGATTTATCTGATCCCAATTCAAATACCCGTCATGTGTACCCATATAATCCGTTATAAGAAATATAGTAGCCGGCATATTATATTTCGCGAGAACAGGAAAAGCATAAAGAAAATTATTTTCAAAACCATCATCAAAAGTTATAACAACAGTTTTGGATGGAAATTTTTTCCGCGTTTCTATTCCCCGGATCAATTCGTCAAGAGATATCACTGAATATCCGCCTCTATTCAGAAATTCTATCTGTTTAGAAAAGTTTTCCGGGTTAACATGCAGTGTATCGTCTTGTTTAAAGCTCACGGCATGATACATAAGTATAGGTATAACATGCCTCGGCTTGATATACAAATTATAGAACAATAACAATAAAACCGCCGAAACCGGAAGAATAAGAGTAAGCTTCTTTAAAATACGCATTACTGATCCGGGAAAAGATGAATATTAGTATCGCACGCAATATGATGAATAATTAAGACACAACTATCGCGGATACCGGGCATTGTTCCGCGCCATTTTTTGCTTCTTCGCCCATATCTTCAGATATCTCACTTAATATAGAAACAGCTTTATCCCCCTGCATTTCATATACATTCGGAGCTACCTGCGCACATAGTCCACACCCTATACATGTTTCATTGTCTATTACTACCTTCATAACTATACACCTCTCTTTCTTTTTGTTTATTCTATCAAAATGACCTGTCCGGGTCAAGCACCACTAAGTATCCCAAACAGACCAACTACCACCACCCAGCAAAATGACGGATATACACGAACTGAGGATCAAGATATTATACTCTATATTAATACTATGCATAAGGGGATTATGAATAAAGGGGACTTTCCATAGATGTACTATAACCGTTAACATTATCGCGGCAGACGACCATTTGGCCAATACCCCTAATATAAGAAAACTGCCACCCACCAGCTCAATACACGCCCATATAACGGCTACCAGATATGGATTAGGAAAGCCTATACCCTCTACCATCTTGACTGTCCCTTCCAGCCCTATACCTTCAAACATGCCAAAAAGTTTCTGCGCCCCATGTGTAACAAATATACCGCCGATAACGCTTCTTAGCATAAACATGGCTAAATTGAAAAATTTGCTTCTTTCCATAACATCTCCCATTTTTTCCCTTTTGCCGTATCCATTTCATCTAAAAAGTACGTTCTCCCCACTTATTCTAGCCAAAATCGCCATAAAAGCAAGTCAATTATACACATAAGCAGTATCAAGATAATTGGACATATTTATATTCAAGTTCTAAAAAACTTGTACCAGATCCTTCGACTCCTCTGCTTCGCTAAAGCTTCGCAGAAGTCGCTCAGGATGACAGAAGGAGGGAGAAACCTTCCCCCCGACTCTCTAACTCCCTAACTCCCTAAATCTCTAACCCTCTGACTCTTTGCCCCTTTGACTCTCTAAATCTTTGCCCCTCTGACTCTCTGCCTCTCTGCCTCTCTGACTCTCTGACTCTCTGACTCTCTAAGTCTCTGATTCTCTGACTCTCTGACTCTCTAAGTCACGCCACCAAAGCCTTCTCCACCTCATCTGCTTCAACCCTCAGGTTGTTGATGATGAAGATCTGGCGGTCGGGTGTATTTTTGCCCATATAAAAGGTGAGCATTTCTTTGATAGAGGAGGAGCTTTTCAGCAGCACAGGGTCGAGCCTGATATTCGGGCCAATGAAATTGCTGAACTCCCCGGGTGAAATTTCGCCCAGTCCTTTAAAGCGGGTGATCTCCGGATTGGAGCCGAGTTTTTTTATGGCATTCACTCTTTCTTTCTCAGTATAGCAATAGAAGGTTTTTTTCTTATTCCTTACCCTGAACAGCGGGGTCTGCAGGATATACAGATGTCCCTTACGAACCAGGTTAGGGAAAAACTGAAGGAA
>JAGLIU010000088.1 GCA_023142805.1 Candidatus Omnitrophota bacterium
AAAAAAAGAGTAGGCTTTACTACACCAAACGCTAAATATGAATATTAGATACTGTGTATGCCGGAGGTTATATGGGGAAAAAGATCCGAGATTCATGGGGTTCGCGTTTGGGAATAATAATGGCAGTCGCGGGTTCCGCGGTTGGATTGGGCAATTTTTTAAGATTTCCCGTACAGGCGGCTAAAAATGGCGGTGGGGCGTTTATGTTGCCATATTTTATCGCGCTTCTTCTGGTCGGGATACCTTTGATGTGGATAGAATGGTCCATCGGGAGATACGGCGGAGGACTTGGACATTCTACAGCTCCCGGGGTTTTTCAGAGTCTGTGGCGGAAGAACAGGTTTATAAAATATTTTGGCGTTATAGGGATATTCGGTCCCCTTGTTATAATGGTCTATTACACATATATTGAGTCCTGGACACTGGCGTACAGTTTTTTTTCGTTGACACACAAATACGCGGGTATTACAGATCATGTGTCTATGCAGGCTTTCTTAAAAGGGTTTCAGGGACTTGAACGGAATCAGTTTTTCTCAAGCATCTCTACAGCATATGTATTTTTTCTGATCACATTTGTGATCAATATAACCGTTTTGAATTATGGGATACGCGGGGGTATAGAACGTTTTTGTAAATTTGCTATTCCTACATTATTTATTTTTGGAATTATTCTTGCCGTTCGAGTGTTGACTTTGGGCGCGCCTGTTTCCGGGCAACCGAGTTGGAATGTGGTTAACGGATTAGGGTATCTTTGGAACCCTGATTTTTCACAGCTTAAAAGCGCTAAAGTCTGGCTGGCCGCTACAGGACAGATCTTCTTTACACTGAGTGTCGGGATGGGGGTTATTCTTACATATGCCAGTTACCTGAAAAAAGGAGATGATGTGGCTTTGTCGGGATTAACGGCCGTAAGTATGAACGAAACAGCGGAGGTGATATTGGGGGCGAGTATAATTATCCCCGCGGCATTTATGTTTTTTGGACCTGTGGTTATTGGAAATATAGCCGAATCAGGGGCTTTTAATTTGGGGTTTGTTACTATGCCCCTTATTTTGAATAAATTACCCATGTCTGAGATCATGGGATTTTTATGGTTTGGGCTGTTGTTTCTTGCCGGGGTGACTTCGTCTGTCTCAATGGCGCAACCCGCCATTGCTTTTTTAGAGGACGAATTTGATATAACTCGCAGGCAATCGGTCATGATATTGGGAACGACGATGTTTATTCTCTGTAATGCCGCGATTTTCTTTCTAGGGAAGGGAGTGGTAGATGAACTGGATTTTTGGGGAGGAACGTTTTGTCTGGTGCTTTTCGCGACGATTGAGGTTATACTTTTCGGATGGATATTTAATATTAACAAAGCCTGGGAGGAGGTTCATCACGGTGCTGATATGAATATACCGGGGATATACAAATATATCATAAAATATGTAACACCTGTATTTTTATTGACGGTACTTGGGGCATGGTTCTTTCAGGAATGGCTGCCGATAATTCGTATGGATAATGTTCCGGCCGGGAATAGGGCGTATATTCTCGGTACGAGGGTAGTTCTATGGTTGATATTTCTTGTTTTGGTGGTTATGGTTAAGCTTGCCTGGCGAAAACGACGCTCGGAACCTTATACTGAAAAAGTATCAGATAGGAGAGATATATGACCTGTTTAGGATGGATATTTATTTCAGTATCCTGGTTCTGTATTCTTTTGCTTGGGATATCTTGTTTTGTAAAAATATTCAAAAAAAAGAGAATGGACTGATTTTTCTTGAATTTTCTAAAAATATGGTATAATATTTATAATTATATATAAGCAGGTTGTGGTATAGGGATCGCTTGGTATTGTAGAAAAAAGGAGATCTAATGGAAAAGGATGTAGTTGTTTTCGCGAAAAATAAGTATCAGGATGTCAAGGTCCGTTTGTCGGAATATCAGGGCAATGATGTAATTGATATTCGTATATGGACCCAGCCTCCCCAGGGAGATCAAAAAGTCCCTACGGGTAAGGGTGTGAACATTAATGTCAGGCTTTTTCCTGAGCTTAAAAAAGCTATTGAAAAATTAGAGCAGGATCTTAAAGAAAATAATCTGATTTGATAACAATATTAGTTGTTTGTATGCGTATTTGCAATAAAAGCAAGGTCTGGAATATGCGCGGGCCATGGAGGGAGATATGCCGCATCATGAAAAGAGACGTTTTATACGCCATCTACTTGTAAGTCCTCTTGAGTTTAAAGTGTCAGAAAGCGAAGAGTTTCAAAAAACAGAAACCGTTGATATTAGCGAAGGCGGTCTTCTGTTTGTTTCAAGACAAGATGTTGCCGTGGGGACTGTAATATTTTTACAGGTGCCGGTATATGATAAGGTTTTTAAAATAAAAGCAAAGGTTGTGCATGTCAAAAAAGATGATTTGCAGAGTTTGTACAGGATAGGTGTGGAATTTCAGAATTATGCTGACGCGTTTAAGGTAAAACTTATAGAGCAGATATATCTTATTGAAGAATACCGTGTTTTAAGATCTCTTCAGGAAGATAGAGATATGTCTCTTAAAGAAGCATCTGAGGAATGGATAAAAAGATATTCTGAACGATTCAAAAAGCTATACTGGTAATGCCGGCGGATATATTATGAATGACAATTGTATTTTTTGTAAGATCGTGAACAAGGACATTGAGACGGAATTTGTTTATGAAGACGATGATATAGTCGTTTTTAAAGATATTAATTCTCAGGCTCCGATACATTTGCTTTTTATTCCCAAGAAACATATAGAAACGCTTAATGACATATCCGATGAAGATTCTGTGTTGTTGTCGAAGATGTTGATGAAAATAAGGGATGTTGCTAAGAGTCGGGGCATAGCGGAAGATGGATATAGAGTAGTTGTTAATTGTAACAGAAACGCCGGACAAGAAGTTTTTCATCTGCATGCGCATCTATTAGGTGGAAGAGGGTTTTCGTGGCCGCCGGGATAAAAGAAAAGAATATGGAGGAGAAATGAGACCATCAGAAGAAAGAAGAAAATATCCGCGAGTTAAAGATAAAAACATTTCGGTTAAACTTTTCGGGGGAGGGATAAGTACGATAACCCAAAGTTTAGATGTTAGTGCTTCCGGGATATATTGTAAAATTGTAAAACGGGTACCAATAATGACGAAGGTGCAGGTTCTGCTCTCTCTTCCGGGTAAAACTAAAGGAGCCGCTCCTGTTACCATGGACATTGACGGTGTAGTTGTTAGAGAACATCCTGTGAAAAAAGACGGTAAGATAAAACATTATGATGTCGCTATATTTTTTAATACTCTCATGCCGAAGGAAAGAGAATGTTTGATAAAATATATTAACCGCAAACCCATATAGACTTTTCTGGATATGGTTTTAACTAAATATATTTCTGTAGAGACGAAGGGAAACACGGATATCATTGACATAACACCGGAATGTGAAGATGTTGTAAAGTCTTCAGGTATGTTTTCAGGGGTGTTAGTGGTGTTCAATCCGGGATCCACAGGATCTCTTACCACCATAGAATATGAACCCAACCTTATAGTAGATGTTAAAGACGCTTTAGAGTTGATAGCTCCCTCCGACAAGGTTTATGAGCATAGCAAAACATGGCATGATGACAACGGGCATTCACATGTTAAGGCCACGATTATGGGTCCGTCCATTACAGTGCCTTTTGTTGAAAAAAAATTAACTTTAGGGACTTGGCAGCAGATCATATTTTGTGATTTTGATACACGTTCGCGTAAAAGACGGTTAGTGGCGCAGATCATAGGAGAGTAGTATTGTATGGGTGTTTTAATGAAACAAAATCCGGTCAAGTTGATAGTCAGTTTCATCTACAAAGATAAGGTCAAGATGAGTGAGGTTGAAACCAGGTTGAAGAGTGTTTACGGGCAGCTTGAGGATTTGAAAAAACAACTTATGTTCGATTATACTGATTATTATCGTAATGAATTCGGTAAGCCCTTGAAACGGAAGCTGATATGTTTTAAAAAACTGGTTAGAAGGGATGATATCGCGAAGATAAAACTGTTTACCAATAGGATAGAAAACAGATTTTGTATAGAAGGAAAAAGGACGGTAAATGTTGATCCAGGTTACGTAAATGACGCTAAACTTGTTCTTTTGACAACGAAAGATTATACTCATCGGGTATATATCGGCCGACAAATATTCGCTGAATCAACATTGTTTTTTAAGGATAACAGTTTTAATTCGTGGCCGTGGACATATCCTGATTACGCGCGGAAAGAAATGATATCATATTTTAACGAAGTACGAGGGCTGTACATGGAAGATTTGGCGGGGAAGAAGGGTTAAGAGAGAGGTAATTAGAGGATTAAAAATAAAGTAATGAAGGAACAATGGAGTGTTTGAAACAGATTTACTAAAGCAGTGAAGGGCATACGGTATCAGTTTCAAAAAATCATAAAGATATATTATCTGAGTTTTAAATATTTTTAAATTTTAGTTTTTTATTTTTAGTTTTTATTATGTTTATTAAACGAAAACACAGGACCGTAATATTATTTTCGTCAGCTATAATCGTAGCGGTTTTTTTGTCTACGATCATAGGTTACAGTCTTTATATTCAGCTTAAAAAGGATAGTTTCTCTTCCTCGTATCGTAATTCGATCTATGAAATGACAGCGGAACTTTTTAAAAATGATATAGAAATAGTGAATATCGGTATAAAAATAGGTCGGGGAAATATATTGTCGGAAATTCCTTTTGTTGAAGGCACTCTTAAAAATAATTCGGAAAAGACCATACGATCTATGTTGCTAGAAGTATCTTTTACGCGACCGAGTGGTGAGGTTATTTATAAAGACCGGGTTTATCCTCTATGGAGTGGAACCTTGGTTTCCAGAGACATAGATATAAAGGAAGGGGAGATATTGTTGCCGGGGGAGAGTATTTCTTTTCAGAATGTTTTGAAGAATTGTCCGCGTGAATTAGTGGAAGAGTTTTTGACTCAGACAAAATTTGCTAAAGGTAATATGGAAGAAAAAATGAAATTTATTTGCTTAATTAAGGGGTTAATGGTGGCATGAGGAAGTTTAGAATAATACTTTCGATTTCAGCTGTCTTTATCGCGATGCTTGTTATAGGCGCGTTTTTGTATGAGGATATCAGCGGTCATAAAAGTTTTCAATACGAACAATTTGTTGATAATAAGCTTTTCGCTAAAATTAATGTGGGTAGGTATGTTACGGAAGATAAGATAATTTATAAATCTAACGCGAAATATTTCGCGACGCTTGAATATCCTGAAATAATTCAGAAAATATTTCTTAAAAGGAAGAATGTTCTTTTTCAGAAGTTTATCGAAGACGCTAAAGGTGAGAAAGGGAGGAAACGTTTTATAATGCTTGTTCAGAAGGGAAAAGAGACGGATTTTTTGTTTTTAGAGCACCCTAGATTTATGTCAATTAACGGATTTGAGACAGGTGACAAAACACTTGTTTTTCAACCTCAGAATATTCTTTCGTATATGCCTATTGTGGATAGATATAATTTTTGGAAAAAAGGGACTCAGTCTTTTGAGGTTATGATACCTCTTCCGGAAGAAATACTTCCACTGAGAGATAAGATCAAGATGAGTTATTTTCAGAACGAGTATGTGACTATAATGGGCAGCAGAGTAGAGGCCGAAAGTTTTATTGTCAGCGCAAGATCCATTCCTGACATGAAACTAGTTGTGGCGAAATATACGCGTAGAGTGCTTTCGCTGGAAAGTACAGAAGCGAACAGAAAATTTGTTCTGGTTAAATCTACCGAGGGTGTTGAGAAAAAACTTGAGTATCTAACGGAAAAACTCACCAATAGACTTATGTTTAAAAAAACGTATGAAGATATACCTGAAAAAACAGAAGAGAATATTTTTTCTGAGATCATTGAAATGAAAGAAGATGAGAAGGAAATAGAAGGAACGAATATATTTTTTGATAGCGGTTCCCTGATTCTCTCCGGAAAATTATTCATGCCTTCAGGCGAAGGGCCTCATCCGGCGGTATGTATCGTCAATGATGACGGTCCTGTAACCGGAGGAGCGTTGAAGTTAGCCGATTTTTTAAGCCATAAATTGTCCGAATCCGGGTTTATGGTCTTAACTTTCGATGACCCGGGGCAGGGAAAGAGCCAGGGAAGTGTTGTAGGGTTGGATGATGAGAAACGTATCGCTAACATTAATGCCGCTGTCAAATATTTGGAAGGGCAGCCGTTTGTTAAAAAAACGCGGATAAATTTGTTAGGGTACAAGGGCGGGGGATATTTAGCTGTGAAAGCGGCAGAGATCTCTTCGAATATAAACACATGTGTTGTTCTGGGGATGCCTACGGGAAGTTTGGAGAAGGATATTGCCAAAGAGTCTATGGAGGGGAATATTCGCGGGATGTTTGAATTTTATAATATAGGCCCGTTTGATAAGACTTTTATGGAAATGGTCAAGGATAAGGTGGCCGGACATAAGAAAGAAGTCATGGCAACTACCGATAGGTTCTCGTTCTTTAAAGGAGTTAGGTTGCCCTTAAAAGAATACAGGGAGTTTTTGGCTAGAAAATCCTATTCCGCGATTGTTTCTTTTGATCGTCCGGTATTAATAATTATCGGTCGGGATGACAGGGATTTTGATGATAAGGTTATTGATAGCTTAACGATGCTTTTTCAGAAGAATAAGCATAAAGGGAAAGTTGCCGTTCCCAGGCAGATAGGGGAATATATAGGAACAATGAAAGCTACTGAGGATTCATGGCAGTTTGTGATGAATAAAGACGCTCTTAGGTTTGTACTGAGTTGGTTAAAAGAGCAGAATCCGGATACTGAAGCGGAGATTGAAGCCGGGGAGGCTGTCCAAGTTGAGATCAGGGAAGGGGCCCAAGAGATCTAGGGGGTAAAAGTCTTTATCTATTCGGCTTGTCTGATTTGTTGGCCGTTGATTTGGAGTACAATTTTGAAGGAGTATTTTTCGCCTTACAAATGTTACATTTTCTTGCCTGGCAAGAAAATGTAACATTTGGGGTGAGATATAGTAGGAGATTTCTGCACTTCCTCGGACATTGCGTTCTCGGTCGCTCAGGTGACAGAGGAAAGTAAAAAGGTTAAAGGCTAAGGGCTAGAGGTTAAAGGATAGGAAGGTTTTCAACATTGTCATTTCGCTTGTTCCGAACGAAGTTGAGGGGAACGGAGGCGAGAGATCTGAGAAAGACAAATATATTTTTAACTAATGTCTGTTTTTAAGAATGATAATCCAATGTAGGGGCGGAATATTGGGGTGGAATATCGGTCGATTGACAAAAATATACATATGTGTTACCATGATAATCCAATTATCGTAAAAATATGGGGATCTTGGTGTTCAGGAGGTTCCTATAAATAGAATTATAATAGTAAAGGCGGAGGTGAAAAGAATGTCGATAGTAAAAGCAAAAAAACAGGAGATCATTAATGATCATAAAAAACATGATACAGATACAGGTTCTCCCGAGGTGCAGATAGCTCTTTTGAGTGAAAGAATAGTTAGCTTAACCGAACATTTCAAAAAACACAAGAAAGACCATCATTCAAGAAGAGGCTTATTGATGCTGGTCAATAAGAGAAGGAAGCTTCTTAGTTATTTAAAATCAAAGGATAGTGATAAATATCAAGGTCTTATAAAAAAACTGGGTCTGAGAAAATAAGCCCAAAAAACTTAAAACGCAAAAAATGTTTAAAAAAATGAAGTAAAGCAAAGGAGAAAGATTATAGTGATAGAGAAAATTAGTACCCAACTTGGGGGCAAAGAGGTAATGATCGAAACCGGTAAGCTGGCTAAACAGGCGGATGGTTCCGTAACAATTCAATGTGGTGGGACTATGGTGTTGGTGACATGTTGTTGCGCGCGTAGTGCCAGAGAAAAAATGAGTTTTTTCCCTTTAACCGTTGAATATCAAGAAAAAACGTACGCCGCGGGAAGGATTCCCGGGGGGTTCTTCAAACGGGAAGGACGTCCTACAGAAAAAGAAATACTGACTTCCAGGATGATAGACCGGCCGATAAGGCCTCTTTTTCCGGAGGGGATGCTTAATGATGTGCAGGTAGTAGCTACCGTATTGTCGTCAGACGGTAAGAACGATTCGGATATACTGGCTATTATAGGTACTTCGGCGGCTCTTACCATATCGGACATACCTTTCAACGGACCTATCGGAGGCGCGAGGGTAGGACTTATCAATGATGAGTTTGTTGTTAATCCTACATTTGAGGAGATGGAAGAGAGTGTGCTTGATCTTATTGTAGTTGCCAATGAAAAAGGCGTAGTAATGCTTGAAGCCGGAGCCGATAAGATCGCTGAAGCCAAAGTTATCGAAGGTATTAAAAAAGCGCAAGAGGCGATTAAACCGGTTATTGAAATGCAGAAGGAACTGCAAAAAAAGATCGGCAGAGCAAAACGGGAAGACATAACTGTAAGTCAAAAGAACGAAGAGATATTTCAAAAGGTTAAAGACAGTTCTTTTGATGAATTGAAGACAATATGTCAGATATCCGGTAAGCAGGATAGAACTGAAAAACGCAAAGAACTCAAAGCACGTTTGATAGAAACGTTAACTACCGAAGAAAATGAAGGAACAATTCAGTCCGATTTGGGTGACGCGTTGGAAGCTCTCGAAAAAGAGATATTGAGAGATGTTGTGCTTAATGAGAAAAAACGTATTGACGGCAGGAAGTTTGATGAAATTCGACCGTTATCGTCAGAGATAAATCTTCTTCCGAATACACATGGCAGTGGACTTTTTACCAGAGGTGAAACGCAGGCTTTAGCCGCGATAACACTGGGGACAAGCGCGGACGAACAAAGAATAGAAACGCTTAAGGGGCAGGGGGTGAAGTCATTTATGCTTCATTATAATTTCCCTCCTTTTAGTGTTGGGGAAACCCGTCCGATGAGAGGTCCCGGAAGACGTGAGATAGGGCATGGCGCGCTTGCGGAAAAAGCTTTGAAAGCGGTGCTCCCTTCAAGCGAAGAGTTTCCTTATACCATACGTTTGGTGTCGGAGATACTCGAGTCTAACGGGTCAAGTTCCATGGCGACAGTTTGCGCCGGTTCATTGTCTTTGATGGGTAGCGGTGTGCCGATAAAGGATGCTGTAAGCGGTATTGCCATGGGTCTTGTTAAAGGTGACAATGGTTACGCTATTCTTACGGATATCGCGGGAGCCGAGGACCATTTTGGTGATATGGACTTTAAGTCCGCGGGGACGAAAGACGGTGTTACCGCGGTTCAGATGGATCTTAAGGTGCAGGGTATCAGTTATGAACTGCTTGAAGAGGCTTTTGCTCAGGCTAAGAAAGCCAGAATGGAAATACTTGACCATATGAACAAAACTGTTGATAAACCGTCGGAGGATATCGCGGCACACGCGCCGAGGATAGTATCGGTAAAACTTCCGACAGATAAAATAGGTGGTGTGATCGGTCCGGGAGGTAAGATGATACGTAAGATCATAGCCGATACCGGAGCGGATATCAATATTGATGATGACGGTATATGTCAGATCGCGTCAGCGGATAAAGAGTCTTTGGATAAAGCTTTAGAGTGGGTGAAAGGATTGATCGCGGAACCCGAAGTCGGCAAGATCTATGACGCGAAGATCGTAAAGATCATGAATTTCGGTGCTTTTTGTGAATATATGCCGGGTAAAGAAGGGCTTGTACACGTGTCCGAACTTTCCAACGAGTATGTAAAAGACGCTGCTAGTTGTGTAAAAGAGGGACAGGAAGTAAAAGTCAAACTTATAGGTATAGATGATCAGGGTCGTGTTAAGCTTAGTATAAAACAAGCTGAAGAGAAAAAATAACCAATTTTACCCCTTGTCTCTTTTCAAAGAGAGGGACAAGGGGACCTAATGAAACAGAATACCATTGAAGAAAATAACAGTTAAGATCATACGCAAAGGCAACGCCAGAGACTTACCTATTCCATTTTACGCTACGGTTGGTTCCAGTGGTGTAGATCTATATGCCGATGTGGAAGGTGAGGTTACTATTTCTTCGGGTGAAGTGAAGCTTATTTCATGCGGTATATACATAGAAATGCCGGAAGGTTACGAGGCTCAGATCAGACCACGCAGCGGTTTAGCGTTAAAACACGGTATCAGTTTGGTGAATACTCCCGGGACTATAGACAGCGATTATCGCGGATTGATCAACCTTATCATGATCAATATGGGCAAGGAAGATTTTGTTATAAAACGCGGTCATAGAGTGGCTCAGATGGTGATCAAAGAAGTAACACGTGCTGATTTCGTAGAAGTTGACACGATTTGTGAGACTGAGCGTGCCTGCGGGGGGTTTGGGCATACAGGGATATAGCGTTGATTTTGTTTCGGGGATAGTTGAAAAATGAAGTTGATCTATGACCTAATTTAAGGCAAAGAATTCAGGTATAAGCGCGAATTACGAATTATGTTTCACAAATCACAAAGAAATGTCTATAATTGAAGCCATAATTTCAGGACTTGTTCAAGGACTGACAGAATTTCTGCCGGTTTCAAGCTCGGGGCATCTTGCTCTTATTCATAATATATTTGGTTTCGACGTTTCAGATATTTTTTTTGACATATGTTTGCATTTGGCAACATTAGTGGCGGTTATAGTTTATTTTAGAAAATATATCGCGGGGCTTATTGAACGTCGAGAAGTTATATGGCTGGTATATCTCGGGATCGGTACGGTTCCGGCAGTAATAGCGGCGTTGTTTTTTGAGAATAAGATAACAGCGGTTTTTGGCGATCCTGTAAAGGTGTCGGGAATGTTAATAGTTACGGCATTTGTTCTTTTTGCGGGGCAAGCTGCTCTTTTAGTGAAAAGAGTTTCTCGGCCGGAGGCTACTATGGGCAGATCTGTAATTGTAGGTATAGCCCAAGCTTTCGCGTTGGTTCCCGGGATATCGCGCAGCGGAGCGACTATTTCGGCAGGTATGGTAACCGGGATGGGCCAGGAAGAGGCTTTCAGGTTTTCGTTTCTTTTATCAATACCGGCTATATCCGGAGCGTTTCTGTACAAAATACTGACTCAAGATCATATGGAATTTGCTTTCAGTGCCGGGATCAATTATATTATAGGAATGATATGTGCTTTTGTTATGGGACTGATAAGTTTGAACATTCTTAAGCGCGTGATCATAGCTAAAAAATTATATATTTTCGGGATTTATTGTCTTGCGGCGGGTGTGGCAGGAATACTATTTTTGAGATAATACGGAGATGTAAGGTGGATCAGATAAGAAAAAATGAGATAATCGCGGTTATTTTATTCGCAGTAAGTCTTTTTCTGTTTTTAAGTCTTTTTACATTCAATAGCAATGACCTTTCCTTTTATACAAGTGATTCAAATACGGTTTTAAGGAATGTGACAGGTGTGGTAGGCGCGTACGTCGGGGGAGTGTTACTTTTTCTTATGGGTAAAGCTGCTTATGTAGCGCCGAT
>JAGLIU010000089.1 GCA_023142805.1 Candidatus Omnitrophota bacterium
CGTTTACATACTTCTATTTATTTAGTCATTTCAGCGCTTTCAAATAAATATCCGTCTTTAATTTTATCAAAAAAATTATCGGATTTTATTTACCCCGAAAACATTGCTCATCTGGAAAATCTTCGTTCCGCCGGCTCTCTTTTCGCGGATACCATGATCAACCGTCTCTATTTTCACGGCCCGACAGAATTGAATCAATTTGATAACGTTCCTGAAAAACAACCGCTTCTTTTCGATAAACCGTCTTTAGCCGCCGGTATCGGAACAGATTCCACAATATTATTAGAAAACAAAATCTTAATAGATCACATCAGAGATTGGATGGAAAACTCTATTCCCGGAGAAAAACACAATAAATCCACTATTACCATACCAACAGAAAGTCTTATGGACCTTGGAACTCACGGGATTCGACTTTTTAACCTTATCTCTTCTTCTGAAACATTTCCACCTAACACAAAAATTAATCTGGTTTTTAACAAATGTACAAACTACGGCCCCATGATAAATTGCACTTTTGCCGATGTTTCAATGTCCAAAAAATACGGGTACCTTATTACTTCTCTCAAATACATCCGTCCCGACACGGTATCTGTGGTTAATGTCGGAGCTCTTGATATTGTTAATATACACCACGGAGACTCTATCCACATACAGTCACCTCTCTCCGTGAGTGCGCTTGTTCAGACTCCGGGGTATATAAAAATAAATATGTCAATATTTAACAAAGACAAAAACGATGATGTTTTTTTTGATCTATCTTTTCGCCCTGACCTTATCGGAAAAGAAGTTATGTTAGAGGTTGAAAAACAAGGTCATCACGGACAATTTATCAACATATACTTACAAGAAGAAGATAATATCTCCATTAAAAAAGACGCTCTTATCGCGAGATATCAACTGTCACCATCTTTGAACCACGTGTCTTTCTTCCCTGAAGATTTAGGCACACTGGATCTATACGCGATATACAAAGGTCTGAAGGTCTCTGAACGTCCAAGAAAATTTAATATCAACGTCTCTGAGATCGATACTTTTGGTAATGGAATATGTCGCTTACGAATTTATCCAAATACAAGAGATGAAGAACAACTGACTTTTCAGATCCCTCATGAATATATTAAAGATCCTTCCAAAATAAACGCTGTTTTATACATTAAAAATCATAAAGATTATGAGCATTACGTAGAATTACGTGTGGATAATAAAATAGTCCAACATTATCGTTATTCTAAAACTATAGGCAAATTTATGAAGGTAAATTTCCCGCGGCTTAAATTGATAGATTACATCCTCAATAATACGAACAAAGAACACCAGGCGATATCTCCCTGTAAATACGAGCATAATGACATAATAGAACCTACCGGAACTTTAACACTCTCTTATATGGGAAGAACTTGTTCATTATTTGACCTCGAGCCCTTGATCGGGACAAAACCTGTTTTCATACCTGTTCATGACAAAAAAACAGGTTATAAAATCTTTATGCATGATATAGCAAAATATAAACTCGATCCTGAACGGACCCCGGATATCATTCTTAAGAAAAGCGTGTTATTCGGTACTCTGATCCCCGAAAAAAGTTTTCTTTCCGGCAATCGGAAAAAGAGTAAAACAATATCCGACAAGACCTTGTCCGACAAAAAAGCGGCTTTTCTGATCAAGGCCAGGGTTTTCGCTAATAAAGGACATTTTAGTTACGCGTTAAACATCTTAAGAGGCTACTTTAAAAACTTTTCTAAAGATAAAAAAGTTAAACAACTTTACAACAAATTGTTGCTTTTAGAATCACTAGAACTATCTGAATCCACAGCAGATCCCTTTTATTTTATTTCTTCCCAGGAAAAAGAATTCTTTTTAAATTTACACAATTTCGGACAATCTATCACTGAAAATAACGATTTTACCGTACCTGAATATTTTAAAAATTTTCTTACCCGATCTTCCCCTGAATTAACGGATGAGTTCTACATTAAATTAATAGAAAATATTAATTTTGAAATACTCCATGAGCATCAAGCATTCGTTAACATAGGGATTTTTACTCTTCTTCTCAAACTGCCGGATACCTATCAAACAATCGGTCTATTAAAAAAACTCGCGGAGTTTATTGATTACCCTGGGAAATATAACAACGTATTACTTCCTGTCGCGCGTAAACTGTTCACTACGTTTCGAATAAAAAGTATTATAAAACTCCTCAACCAAACTAATAATACCAAGTTACAAAGGTTTCTTTCTCCGATGGTTAAATTCAAAAACAAAGCTGATACCACATATGGAGAAAAAGATACAGAAAAGGATGATGAGGGCGGAGACCTTCTTGATGACTTTGATCAATTCGAAAAAGGATCTCCCGCGAAAGCAATGAGCGTTATTATTAGAAATTTTGGGTTCAATGTTTTCCCTAAAACCGCTCTTTATCCGTTACGAATAAAAAATTGGGCTACAAAAGAGACTTATTCTGAAGGAACAGTTGATCTTGAGGTACGCATTCTAAAAAAACTAGGCATCCTTATAATGATAAAACCCGGATTTTATAAACTTACTTCTGTTCTAAAAGGCATTACCCCTGAAGAAACGAACCTGAATATCGGTTCTATTTATAATCTTGAGCTTAAGATCGGACGTACTAAAATACCTCTTGACCGTTATGAGATACCGAATGAAGACATTCCCACAGTAAAGGCTATTGTACAAATGCAGCTGGCTCATATCCTTCACAAGAAGACTCTAACAGAACGTCCTATAAACCAAGATCAGTATAAAATAAATATATGGAAAGGTTACGCGGCACCCAAACAAATGTCTTTTTTAACAGAAGCGCAAAAATTAAACAAAAAAGGATCTTTTGAAATCCGCTTTAATGATCTGGAAACCCTGGTTTCCTCCGCGTGCGCGTCCGCACAGACAAAAAATAGGAATATCGTTACAATTTTACCTTATGATCTTTTATCAGACGCACAAATATTAAAATTGTCCGATTCTAACGCGCAGATCATATATATGAACATCGATAAAGATTATCTTAACGCGTACGACTGTATTCAACTGGAAGGCATAATCGCGACAGGCGCGGCTTACCTGTCTGGAAACAATATCACTTTTAATAAACTTTATAAGTTACTTTCCGAAACCGAAAACAATATTACAGTTACTTTGGAGGAACTAAAACTAACACCTTCATTAGCGAAAGATTTTATTTTTACCCTTACGCCTATCACTATAAAAAATTACAACGAATTAAAACTCATCAACGACCGCATGCGACATTTCTTACAAGCCGCCTAAGATCACAGTAAAACCGACACTGTCATCTTAGGAAAAAAAGGTATAATCGTTTTCTTCACTCCAATCTCCCTTATTAAAACCCCGTTACATTATTTTTTTTCCGCGACTAATTTTATTAGCTTTTCAAGTTTTTGACTTGTAGCCTTGGTATGCTTCCAGATCATCAGCGGAGAAATAACCAAACAAAACCCTATAACAACTATCGCGAGAAACCACACTCTCACACCCATCCCCATAATCGCGTCCATTACCTTCCTCCCTATAAAATTATTTTCAACCGGTAAATTTAAACACCTTAAATATAAGCCGTTATACCCGAATTTGCACTATACTCTCTTCATCTTTAATGAGGCAAATAAAGCTTCTGAATTATATTTTTTTTAGTTTTTTTACGATTTTTCTCCAAAGTAGAGTTCAGTCTCTCTCAAAATCGCTTCTCGGCTATTTCTTGTATACCCAACAAGTCTGCCCCTATGAAAAGTGACAGCTGATCCATTGGGATAATTCCAATATTCTTTTCTTCCTTCACTGCTAACATTCGGAGACTCTCCCAAAATTGATTTTACATAGTTGTGATTCATCCCTAAAATCAGATATTTATCCCTAACTCCTAATTCATACCTTTCATCCTCGTCCAACAAATAATACCCTCCAAGAAATTCCTTTAAAGCACGTGGAGTGAAAATCCTTCGTTTCCCGACAACTGCCCCTATTTCTTCCTGTTCGAGCTGTTCTTTCCATTCACAAATTGGTTTACCGTCAATCGTTGAAGTATTGAGTTTATCCTTCCTCCTATCCATGAATTCTACGCAATTGCACACAAAATATTTCCACCAAAAATATAACTTTGCCAACACCCTTTTAAACCCGCAGGCTACTTGTACTCCAACAATTCCATCTCTTCTAAATTCCACAATTCCTACGCCGCCTTCAGATAATAATGAAAAATATACAGCCTCCGGAGCTTCTATCTCCATTAATCCTGAAAAGCTAGCCCCCTTCTCAAGAACTATCTCATCAAAAAGCTTGGCTTTCATGGAACTATTAACCGGAATTAATCTTATACTGGCGAACTTTTCTGAAAATGTAAAATGTTCTACTTCTATTTTGTGAATTTTATCTTTTTCAAATGACATTACGCAAACTTTGTCATCTTCCCTAACCGCGAGCAAAAGTTGATTTGGTTTGACATCAATGATCTTACCCTGATATTTTTCCATACTTGTCGAGACAATAACATCCGCGCTACATTGTCGCGATAAAAACACGCAAGTTACAATAAAAACAAAACATACACACAATACCCTTCTTACCATAATTACCTCCTACATTAGCGACTGATATACCCTTTCACGCCATTGCTCACCTGTTATGGTTATTATCCCCATCTTCAATAGAAAGACAGGCTATTTTATAGCCTGTCTTTCTATTTTATGGCGGAGGAGGTAGGATTCGAACCCACGGAACCTTTCGGCTCAACGGTTTTCAAGACCGCCGCGATCGACCAACTCTGCCACTCCTCCGCGTATATACTTCCAATAAACTAATTATAATGATACCTGATTTTACTTATTACAGCAAACTCTTTTTGATGCCTATGTCACGCCTTTTTTACCAAAATTTGATTTTGTTCACAAAGCCGGGAGCTTTGGCATATACCGTTAAATATATTTGCCAGGAATTTTCTGCCAGGTTCTTAATAAAAGCGATAAATGAAAGATCGTTGAAGATTAAGCAAAATACCGACATGACAACAATGAGATTACTGATAAAGATCAGTATATACGAAAATACCGGACCTGATTTCCCAATATCAGATTGCTTGATCCTCAAAGCCTCTACTGTCATAACAAAATGAAACGTTAATGTCAAACCAACAAGAAAAACAAATATTGCCGATAATGTTACCGACTCTTGTCCTGTCCACTTATACCCCATATAGACCACACCCAGTAAAATAGTGTAAAGAGGAACAAAATACGGACTTAATTCTATAAAGAAGTTGGTCTTCGTAGTTACGACGTTACCTCCGGACGGAGTAACTTTAAATGCCGCTACTTTTCCACCGCATAACCATGTCGCTATTACATGAACAAATTCATGCCCCAGAACATATATGTATACCGGACGTATCACCAGAACATGAAATAAAAGATAACATAATATGCCCTTTTCCAGTATGTGAAGCACGCCGTTCAAAAGACTTATATTGGAAACCATTCCATAAAACGCTTGCCACGCGCCTATCGCGACAGGAAGGATCAAAAAACCTATAAAAGTTTTAAATATTCTGCCAATCATATTATTTCAGTGGAAGTATTTTCTTTGCCCCAAAATACGGTCTTAAGGGTTTTGGGATAATAATAGATCCGTCTTTTTGCTGATAATTCTCCATGATCGCTACAACAAGCCTCGGAAGAGCCACGCCGGATCCATTCAAGGTATGAACATATTGAGCTTTTTTCGTTTTATCTTCAGGCTGATATTTTATATTCGCTCTACGAGCCTGAAAATCCGAGAAAACTGAACAACTTGATACTTCAAGCCACTTATTGGATCCGGGAGCCCATAATTCTATATCATAACATTTCTGTGCCGCGAAACTTATATCAGCCGTACAAAGCTCCATAACGCGATATGTTAACCCCAACCGCCCAAGAATGTCTTCCGCGTCACAAAGCAAACTTTCCAATTCATTCATCGATTCTTCAGGTTTAACAAACTTTACCATTTCGACCTTATTGAACTGATGAACCCGTATAATACCTTTTGTATCCTTACCGTAAGATCCCGCTTCCCTCCTGAAACAAACCGTATAAGCGGTATAATATATCGGCAACTCTTCTTCGGTCAAGACCTCATTCGCGTGCATATTTGTAACCGGAACCTCCGCTGTTGGAATAAGAAAAAAATCTTCTTCGCTGATCTTATACATATCTTCTTCAAGCTTCGGAATTTGTCCGGTCCCGCGCATACTTGCGCGATTTACCAAAACAGGCGGAAAAACCTCTTTATACCCGTGTTCTTTGATATGTATATCCAACATAAAATTTATCAAAGCCCTTTCAAGCTTCGCGCCCGGTCCGGTATATAAAGGAAATCCCGAACCTGTTATTTTAGCGCCGCGTTCAAGATCGAACATACCATTGATCTGACCAAGCGTAATATGATCACGCGGGGTAAAAGAAAATACGTTTTTTTCGCCGCTTTCTTTAATGATCGGATTATCTTTTTCGTTTTTGCCGACAGGTACGCTTTCATGCGGAACGTTTGGAATAGAATCCATTACAAATTTATATTCATCCTCGATCTTCCGCAGTTTCTCGTCCAACACTCCTATTTTCTCATTAAGTGCTTTTACCTCGGCTTTCGCGGATTCGGCATCCACTTTTTTCTTTATAAGCTCACCGATCTTCTTTGAAGCGTCATTTTTTTGCCGTTTAAACTCTTCCGTTTCCTGAACCAATGATCTGCGCAGTTTATCAAGTTCCTGAAATCTATCAATAAGACCCGTATCCCCGTTACGTTTTATTATCGATTCTGTTACAAAACCTATGTTTTCTCTTAAATACTTCGGATCTAACATATATCACCTTTGTTTTTAATTTACACCACACGTTATCACTATTTATTAGTGAAACCCTTTTGCCCAAACCCATATCTTTTCAGTTAGTATACCACACGAAATATCCAGGAACAAAAATTTTAAATGGGGACAGCGCCCTATTATTAGACCATTAAACATGTTGCTCTATAACGTTTTACATTGTTCTATGTAGCATCTAGATTTTTGTTGGAATAATAATAGGGCGCTGTCCCCATTTATTTTTAATGCCTTTTACGCTTGCTGAATAAAATTATATTTCTCAAAGCTTCTTTATCTTCAGCCTCGATCCACTTTCGATCAAAACTTGGATCCTGAGTTATTTGGGCGATCGCGGAAAGTGCTCGCAGGTGAAAACTTCTCTCATCTCTGGTCCCTATTAAAACAAAAACAATCTGTACCTTCTTCTCCGCTCCCGGAAAGATAATTCCCGGTTTACATCGGGCAAGTAAAACAGAAAAAATATGCTCTCCTTCTATCACGATATGCGGAATAGCCAAGCCAGGCCTCAACACAGTACTACATTGCTCCTCTCTTTTCACTAAAGCTTTTTTAAGCATAGTTTTATCCGCGACGACTATTTGCGACATTTTTTCAGATACTATTTTACAAAGCTCATCGGATGATATTGTTTCTTCAATATCCAGAACAATGCTCTCTTCTATCACACGGTCAAACCAATCTTTAATATTCTCGTCTCTTTCATGAATTATTTCTTTTAGTTCCGTTTCCAATGATACATCAACAAACTCTCTTGCCGCGACTCTCTCAATAAGATGTAGCAGAGCAAAATCTTTTTTAGTTCTTTGTCTCCCGTAAAACCAAAACACACTTCCTCCAAACACAAATAGAATTGAACTAATAAAAAGAGCTTCTTTTCCCATATTAACAACCAATAACCAACATCCCAAAATACCAATGATCTGCATCCAAGGATATAATGGGGCGTGAAACTTGGGTTTATAATTTTTTATCCCGCTTTCCCTCATTATAATCACACAGAGACATGAAAATATAAAAGTAAATATCAGTACAGTAGACGCCACTTCAACTAATATTTTCAATTTAAAAAATAACGCGATAGCAATTATTATACCTGTAGTCACTATTGAAATATTCGGGGTCTTGAATTTCTGACTTATACTGCCAAATATGTCCGGCAATAAACCGTCCCGGCTTAACGCTAATGGATATCTCGCGGCAGCCATGATACCCGCGTTAGCCGTTGAAATAAAGGCTAAAACCGCGGCAACAGCCAAAGCGATCTGTCCCGGACGTCCGGCAAATACAAAAGCCCCGTCAGAAATAGGGGTAAGTGATCTATCGAGCTGCTCCGCGCCCAGCACACCGGAAGTGACAAAAATAACTACCGCATACAAGATCACAACCGTAATAAGCGACAAGATCATACCCAGAGGAATTACCCTAGCCGGATTTTTTACTTCTTCCGCGACACTAGTAATTTTTATTAATCCGCCATATGATATAAAAACAAAACCCGCCGTGGAAAAAATAGCCCCGACCCCGAAGGGTATAAAAGGCGTAAAATTCTGTGTATTAATTGCCGGTAATCCTCTCACTACATAAAACACAAGCAGTACTAACAGCATAACCACCATGTATATTTGTACTCTTCCCGCTTTTTTAATACCCAGATAGTTAATAACAACAAATAGCAAACAAAAAAACACGGCTACCATATAAGCATTTACGTGAAAAAAAAGACTCGCGAAAGCGGATATCCCTACAAGAGCGAACGCGCTTTTTAAAGCAATTGACATCCACTCTAAAAGACCGTTTATAGTCGCGACAACCGGTCCCATGCTACGCGCTACATAAAAATATGTCCCGCCCGCTTTCGGCATTGCTGAAACCAGTTCCGCCTGACTAAGCATACCGGTCATTGCCAAAAGACCCGCTAAAAGATAGGAAACAACTACGGCGGGACCAACAAGCGCGTGCGCCATACCCGGTAAAACAAAAAGCCCCGAGCTTATCATCGCGCCTGTGGCGATACAATATACGTCAAGCAGTTTAAGTTCTTTTTTTAACGCGGATTTCATTTAGAAGATCTCATTCCTTTGATATTTATTTTCATTATACCAACTAAGGTAATCTGCACAAAGGAAAATCCGAAGACATAAAACTTGTCCCCTTCTCCTGAGTTAGGAGTTAAATAACATTGATAGATCTTACGCGCCTAGTAAAAAAAACTTTCCAATAAAGCAACCTGTTGCTCTAGCGCGATATCAGCATCATAAATATCTATATAATTTACACACTTACCTCTTGTTTAACACAAAGAGTCTCAGCTAATCTCCATTGCGGACATACTTTCATAAAACTTGAGATAATTGTCTTTCTCTTCGGTTTTGCGTAATGCCCTTGCCTCCCGCGGATGCTCATTAGACATCCCCGTAATAGCATAAGAAAGAAGGTCTCCCCATTCTATTTTTTCCCTATACATCTTTCTCCTCTATCTTGTTTTGCTTTAAACCGCGGTTTCTCTAATGCCTACTATCTTCAGCGGGTTTTTTTGCCATCAAAACCCAGTGACATTTATCCTCATAACTTTTTGTCTCATACCCGTGAGAGGACATCCAACTCCTTACTTCTTTTTCTCCCGCGAATAAATTCTCATGTACATTCCCTTCTTGTGCATGAGCTTGATCTACAATTCGCATCCCATTTTCATTAAAATCCGCCAGAATAAGACTGCCTCCTCCGACCAAAACTCTGTCGGTTTCTACAAAAACTCCGTTAAGATCTTCTATGTGATGCAATGCCTCTATAATAAGGGCATTATTAAAACTATTTTCTTTGAATTCGAGCGAATACGCGTCCATAACATGTAATTCCACCCTTGAAAGCAATTTTTCATAAGCAAGATTCAACGCCGTTGCCTTTAACATCTCTTCATTAGTATCTACCGAAACAATATTATAACCTGCCCTCGCTAAAAAAGTAGCCGTTTTCCCCTTACCGGAACCTATTTCCAAAATACTCCCGTCTAAATGCCCTGTCCTTTCAAGAAGAAACTCCCGGTTTTTTTGAAAATCCAGGCCTTTTTCTTTATAAAACTTTTGCCTGTCTTTAAAAAGTTTGTAATTATCCGCTATTTCTTTCTCTGTTAATTTAGGAATATACTTCATCTTAACTATACCTCAATTGTTTTTCCCGCGACTACTTGAACGAACTCCCTGCCGAATCTTTTCTTAAAAAGATTTATAGCCTTCTCCCCGCTACAATGCGAAGGTCCGGCTTTCTGAACACCTAAATGTTTTAATTTTTCGCAAATAACATTCATCTCTTTCACAGACATATCTTTCATATGAAACCCCCCGAGAACACAGTACAACTTTTCTTGAGGGAATAAGGCCTTAACCTGCTCAACTATCTTAATTATCCCGGGATGGGCGCATCCCGTTACTATTGACATTCCTTTAGTCGTTTTAAGTACCAAGGACTGTTCTTCGATCTCACTATCCTTGTATGCCCCCTTGATAGATCCTGTTGTAAAAATATTACCCGTGATATTAGAAAAAAGCGTTGACTCCATTAGCCTTACACCGCGCTTGTTTATAATATCTTTAAGTCCCGAGCTGAACCCCTTACATCCATACACCGTAACATCTTTGTTTTTTTTCAATAAAGTTTCCAGCCCTCCGATATGATCCCAATGATCATGTGAAATAACAATATCTTTTATATCCGCTATTTCCACTTTCATCTTCTTCATGTTTCCCAAAAGACTCCGGCCTTCTTCGCCTGTATCAAACAGAACTCTTTCGCCTACCAAGCAGGAAAAACCCCACCCCGCCAAGATCTCATCCCCTATCGAGAGGTTATCATAAAGAATTTTTATATTCATGGTTTTAATGTGTACTCGGCGATAGCTTTATATAGCGTGTTTACCGCGAGAATAGAACAATGACGATGGCTTTCCGGCAATCCATCCACTAAAGCTATAACCTTTTTAGGTGAGATATCAAGCGCTTCTTCAATCCTCTTCCCCATAGCCAGCTCTGCCGTCATTGACCCGCATATCCGGCTTAACGCGCATCCTTTTGAGTAAAAGGAGATTTCCTTTATAGTCTCGTCTTCAATAATAAGATAAAATTCCATTTCGTCCCCGCAGGGTCCTTTTATATGAGCACTGCTTGTGGGGGCGTTCATCCTTCCGTAATATTTAAGATTAACCGCTGATGCCTCCATTTTTTGAGAATACAATGTTTCCTCTTTTATTTTTCTACCGGTATTCTCCACTTTTACCTCCGACTTATTGTCTGATGCTTTTCCATATATTTTCTATCGTGTTGGCTGTCTTTCCTGAAGCATATTCTATTATGGTTTTACCCTCTACCATTGCTTTTACTACATTTTCATCAAATCCGATTTTCCCGGACAACTCAACATCATTTTCAACACAATAATCTTCTATCTGCTTAGACATTTCAGGATTAAGATCAAATTTATTTATAACCAACCTCACGGGAACTTTAAAACATCTGGCTACTTGTATCACCCTATCAGCGTCATGCAATCCGCTCATCGTAGGTTCGGTTACCACAAGAGCGCAATCCGCCCCCGAAATGGAAGCTATTACAGGACAACCTATCCCCGGCGATCCGTCAATTATTACCCAATCAAGATTTTTTTCTTCGGCTATTTCTTTGGCTTTATTTCTTACAAGGCTTACGAGTTTTCCTGAGTTTTCTTCGGCAACACCCAGCTTAGCGTGAACCATTGGACCGAAACGTGTGTCAGACACAAACCACTCTCCGGTCATGTTTTCTTCCATTTTTATAGCTCCATCCGGACAAATAAAACTGCAAAAAGCGCAGCCCTCGCACAAAACAGGATCTATTATAAAATCCTTGCTTATTGCCCCAAACCTGCATAATTCTATGCACTTGTCACAAGCTGTACAAATATCATTGTTTATCACGGCGGTCTTACCGCTTTTAAACGAATGTCGTTCTTTTACATTCGGCGTAAGTAACAAATGCAGATCCGCCGCGTCCACATCACAGTCCGCCATTACTTGTTTCTCCGCTATCGCGGCAAAAGACGCCGTTAAAATTGTTTTCCCCGTGCCGCCTTTACCGCTGATTATAACTATCTGTTTCATTTCTCTATCTCTTTTTCTATCTTCGCGAAAAGTTCCCGGAACTGTTTTTTATATTGCGGAAAACTTTCCACAATGGATATTCCTTTTGAATACGCCAAAGCTATTTCTTTTTTAAACGGTATTCTCATAAGAATTGTAAGCCCCTCTTTTCGACAATATTCTTCTGTTTTTTTATCTCCCAGATCGGAACGATTAATAACAATTCCAAAAGGAATCTTCATCTCCCGCAAAACTTGCACCGCGAGGATCAGATCATTTAATCCGAAAGGGGTAGGCTCGGTAACAAGAACGCAGAAATCCGATCCCTGAACCGATGAAATAACCGGGCAAGATGTTCCCGGAGGAGCGTCAATAATAACCGT
>JAGLIU010000009.1 GCA_023142805.1 Candidatus Omnitrophota bacterium
ATCGCCGTTGCTATGGTCTTCGGATCTTTGATCACCCTGCCTTCAACGATCGGAGCTGATCCCGCGGCCTGAAATCCTATCATTTTAGGCAAAAAGTCTATTTTCCCGTCTTCTTTATATTCCCGGTATCCTTTCCAATAAGCGGTAATGTTTCCGGCATTACCAACCGGAAGTGAATGGTATTCAGGGGCGTGACCTAAAACATCACAAATTTCGAATGAACTGGTCTTCTGTCCTTCTATCCTATAGGGATTGATTGAATTAACCAATGTAATAGGATACTTCTCGGTCAAATCCCGTACTATCTCAAGTGCCTGGTCAAAATTCCCTTTTATAGCTATTACCCGCGCGCCGTGTATAAGAGCCTGTGCCAGTTTACCTAAAGCGATAGCGCCTTCAGGAATTACCACAATACATTTTATTTTTGCCCTTGAGGCAAACGCTGCCGCGGAAGCGGAAGTATTCCCGGTAGAAGCACACGCGACTGCTTTGCCTCCTGCTTCAACAGCCTTCGTCACTGCCATAGTCATTCCCCGATCCTTAAAACTACCCGTAGGATTAAGCCCTTCAAATTTGAGCCATACCTTGTAACCCCGGCCTATTTTTTCAGCTACAGCAGGTGCCTCTATAAGCGGAGTATTTCCTTCTTCCAATGTAATGATCCGTGTTTCCTCGCTTACAGGAAGATACTTTTTATAACGTTCAATAACACCCATTACACGTCTCCTTTTAAACTATTAAAAAAGTGAATAATATTTGATGAACGGATCTCCCTTCAATTACAATTCGGGATTCACCATTCACCGGTTACTCCTCTATTCTTATAACAACCGTTTTTGCGGTAATACTGTCCCTATTATTAATTTTTTCGATCGCTTTTCTCATATTACCCTCTTTTGCCTTGTGAGTAAGTATCACTACCGGAACTGTCTCTCCTTCTTTCCTCTCTTTCTGAGATACATTAGCAATGCTTATCTCATTATCAGCAAGAATGGACGATATGCCGGCAAGAACTCCCGGTTTGTCAATAACCGAGAACCTGAGATAATACGGTATCATTAAATCTTCAATACAGCTTATTTTCTTGCCTTCAGGCATATAACAAAAATTGTACGGTAAAGAATTTTTACCGCCATCAGACACGATACGCCTTGCTATTTCAACAATATCTCCGACAACGGAACTCGAAGTAGGTTTTCTACCCGCTCCTTTACCAAAAAGTAAAGATTCCCCGATAAGATCACCTTTAACAAAAACAGCGTTATCAGCACCTTTTACCCCTGATAAAAGATGAGAAGACTTCATCAAAGTCGGGTGAACCCTGAGCTCAAGCCCACCGGCAACGTCTTTTGCTATAGCTAAAAGTTTTATACTGTATCCCCAGTCCGCCGCGTTACATATGTCTTCAGATCCTATCAGAGATATTCCTTCGGTATAAACATCTTTACCGGAAACGTTTACCCCAAAACCTAAAAGCGCTAGAATAGCAAGTTTATGAGCACTATCCGCCCCGCTTATATCAAGATCAGGATCACTTTCGGCAATACCTTTTTCCTGAGCAACCTTAAGAGCCGCGTCAAACGAGCATCCTTTTTCTGACATCTCGGTCAAAATAAAATTAGTAGTGCCGTTCAAAATACCATAAACGGTTTGGATATTATCGGCAACAAAACTCATACACAGAGTTCTTATTATCGGTATCGCGCCGCCTACAGAAGCTTCAAAATTTACAAAAACTTCATTTTCCGCTGCCGCTTTGAATATCTCGTTCCAATTCCCGGATAACAAAGCTTTATTAGCGGTAACCACATGTTTCCCGTTCTTCAACGCGTTTAATACGATCCCCCTGGCCGGCTCTATCCCTCCGATCAGTTCCACTATAATATCTATATCGCTGTTATTGATAATATCCTCAGCCAATGAGGTCTTCAGAATATTTTTATTGTCAATCTCTTCTAATGCCTTCTTGTCACTATCGCACACGGCTTTAACAGACAAAGAAATTCCCGTCCTCTTTGAAATCAGCTCCCCACTATTCTCAATAACGTCATAAACTCCTCTACCTATGGTTCCGAGTCCTATCAATCCGATATTTACCGATTTCATATCAACTCCTTGTAAAAAAACACGTTGTTTTTAATAACGATTAAAAAGTTTAAATGTCAAAATGTCTAAACCCCATAACTCTACAAACCTTATAAATCCTATAAACTAAAAATGGTCGGGACGGCCGGATTTGAACCGGCGGCCCCTTGTCCCCCAGACAAGTACGCTACCAGACTGCGCCACGTCCCGACTGTTTAGTGATCAGTATTAACTTTGTCTCAAAAGACAAGATGTTTACTTATCACTCATAATCTTCTTCTTTTGCTTCCCGCATCATAAGTTCTTTAACAGCTTCCGCGGGAGATTTATTTTCATAAAGAACTTCATATACCTTTTGAGTTATAGGCATACTGACATTATATTTTTTTGAAAGTTCATATGCCGCTCTACATGTGGCATATCCTTCCACGATCATTTCGGTCTCTTTTAATATATCTTTACTTTTGCGTCCTTTCCCGATCTGTTCTCCGAATCCGCGATTACGACTATCCGTACTAATGCATGTTGTGGTCAGATCCCCTATCCCGCTCAAACCTCTAAAAGTAGCGGCCTTCGCGCCCATTTTCACTCCAAGCCGTGTTATTTCGGCAAGACCTCGCGAAAGTAAAGCGGCTTTAGGATTTGTTCCAAAGCCTAACCCATCAGATATTCCGGCGGATATCGCGATAACATTTTTTAAAGCTCCACCCAGTTCAACACCTATAATATCACCGGAAGTATACACTCGAAAATAATCTGTCATAAAAAGATCCTGTATATCTTTTTTGCCGCCGTCATATCCGGCCACAACTACAGTAGTCGGCATGTTTTTCGCTACCTCAACAGATATACTCGGACCGGACAAAATGTAGATCTTATTTCGATCAAAATATTCAGTTAATATCTCTGACGGACGTTCTAAAGATTCGTTCTCTATACCTTTGGTAGCGCTTACAATATGAGAAAAATTACCCCCCTTAAACCTTCGCGATACGGAACGTAAATGCTCACAAGGTACGACAAAAACCGCGTACTCCGCTTCCATGGCCAGATCATCGTCAGCTGTTATTTTAAGCTCTTTAGGTAAAGAAATGCCCTTAAGAAATTTAACATTTTCTCTGTTTTTATCCAGATATTCCGCATATTCAGAAGAAACGCTCCAGAGAGTGGTATCTACTCCCTTGGAACATAATAAAAGCGCTAACGCTGTTCCCCATCCACCATCACCAAATACAGTCACTTTACTCATAATTATCCCTAAAAAAATCAGACAAAAGTTAATCTCTGTCTTTTAATAATATATATTTAGTGAAGTTTAACATATATGATATTTATAGTCAATAATAGACGCGCTGTAAAAGCAAAGTTAAGTTGAAGACCTTCCTATCCTCTAGCCTTTAGCCTATATCCCCTCCGGGGATATGTAGGGGCGAATAATTATTCGCCCTGTTTAATGTGGACAAGGGAGCTATGTATATAAAAAAAAGCAGAGGCAGGAAAGATCCTGCCTCTGCTTTTTTAGGACATAACTCTTAAGGGTATTATTTTCTCACCTTCCTTCCTAATAAGAATATTCGCCCCTTAAGCATGTTTGCTTTCCACAAAGCTACTAACCATGCGGAAAAATGTGCTATTTTCACGAATGAACTTTGCATATATACTCCTCTACTCCATATCATCTATTTGAACCCTTATCTCATTTAGATACGTTATCTCATACGCTGTTTTGCCATGTACCACATAAAAATCTCCTCGAACCTTACATACGATCTTACTTTCTCCGGTTTCCGTATCCCGTTGTTTTAAGATATGGCAATTTTTGTTATTCTCGTTACTCTGTTTTGATCTTATCCACATCTTAAGATCCTCCGTATTTTCAGAACTATAAGCTTGACGAATAAAATATTTACATATTTTTTTCCGTGTAACACGAGCGGTTTCACGATCGAATGTCTCTTCGATCGAAACCTCATGCTTTCGAGGATTGGTCCCAAGAATATCTCTGTAAAGTAACTTTTTCATCGCTTTCCCTTATCTACTTTTTTAACATCTTTAAAAAGATTTCATAAAAAAACTTGCTTTCACAAGTACTAACTAATACCTAGTATACCGAGTCTAAAAATAGATGCAAGAAATTAAGGCTGACTTTTTGAGCTCTTAATGATTTTGTTCTCAGAACCCTGTATCAAACGTCTGATATTCGCCCTATGAGAGTACACGCCAACCAGACTCAACAGACCCATAAACACTATAAACCTGATATCTTTGCCCATTAAAACCGCGCATATAGGAAGAGTAACTGCCGCGGTTATTGACGCCACTGAAACGTATTTACACAAACTTAAAACTATTATCCACACGCAGATAGCTACACCAAAGATCACGGGAGAAAGTCCGCCCATAACACCCGCGGTAGTCGCGACTCCTTTACCGCCTTTGAACCCTAAAAAACAGGTCCATATGTGTCCCGCTATCGCCGCGGCTCCGAAAAATATATAAAATGAACTCAGAGATGTTATCTGGACTTCGGGAAAAAGTTGACAAATAAAACCCGGCAAAAAAGTAACAACAAAAATTCCCTTAAAAGCATCGATCAAAAGAACTATGATCCCGGGGATCTTCCCTACTGTCCTAAATATATTTGTAGCCCCGACATTACCGCTTCCATGCTTTCTAATATCAATACCTTTCAGTACTTTTCC
>JAGLIU010000090.1 GCA_023142805.1 Candidatus Omnitrophota bacterium
TCATTTCTACTCCTTTTTTCAAAAAACCGAAAAAAAGTTTTTTATCCTCTTCAGCTAATACACCGATTCTCCAGACTACAATTAAATATACAATACAAAATGTTATTGTGCCTATAACAAGATAAGGCAAGGCGCCTTTGATGCTCATTCGTAGTATTATCAATAAACACGCCGCCAATCCGGTTGACAAGAAAACTTTGCAAAAATGCCTTATCGGAATAAGATTTATAATTGATGTTGATGCCAGACTGGCAACCTTTTGAGTCAATAATATTGTGGACAGCCATACAACACTAACGCATGATATAGCGGCCCCTAGCATTCCAAAATATTTCACCAGTATCAATAGAGACACGCAGCTAACTATCATACAGGCCATTTGTACGAACAAAAGATAGCGTGTCGTGCGAAACGCTCGAACAAAGGAGGCTGGATTGAAGCAATAGCTTAGCCATAGCAACAATAGAACCCGATAAAAAGGTATGGCGCCGGCAAATTTTTCTGTGAATAAAAAGGGAACCAGTGGATCGGCGAGTAAAAGAAAAAGGACAACAAGGGGCACAAAGACAGTTGAAAGCCTTCGGGTGGCCTTATCCCAAACCAAAATCATTTCATTCAATTGGTTATTTAGAGCCAATTGACGGTACCGCACTATTGTTACATCAGCCACCGAATTATAAAAGTATACTGCGAATGGAATCCCAAAAGCTGCCACTGCGTACGTTGCATACATGGCAGAATCAAAATAATACGAAACCACATAGTGGTCCAATCGCACTTGCAGAAACCCCGCTAAACCAGCTGCACCAAGCGGAATCGCAAAAGAAAAATGGGCACGAAGGCTCTGCCGGTTAATCCCATCCAGTGTGAAAATTTTGTAACGTTTCTGAAAATATATTTCCGTGATCAGTAATTTGAGAAAGCAATGGACCAATAGACCAATCATGAGGGCATATATTGTACGAAAAATAATTGCACAACCGAGCAATATTCCTGTAGAAAAAAGTCCATTTACGACCGTAACTAAAGAAGCATAATGAGCTTTCTTTTCTGCTAATAAAGTAATCTCGATAGGGGCGCTGAGAATTGGTAATATTAAGGAAGGCAAGACGATAAGATATAATAAATAATTGTTTTCAGCTTTAATAATCTGTGAAAACGGTACGGAAAAAATAAAACCTATAGCGAGAACCAATCCGCTGATGAGATGCAGATATAAAAGGGATTGCCGTATGTAAATTTTGGGTGTTTGCCCCTTTGGAACAAAAAAATAGAGACTCTGAATCATTCCCATGGGTAAAGCTACAAATATAGTGCCTTGAACCAGGAAAATAAATTTGTAAATACCATAATCGCCGGGGCTTATTAATCTCACCAGGATGATTGGGAGAATTATTTGTATTCCCGCCTTGGACAGTCGGCCCGCCAGCAGAACAATTGTTTGAATTGTCAGAGAATCACGCATTTTTTATAACCGACATTAATAATAGTTGCGCATTACGTTCTTTTATTCAAAAGCATCCAGAATTAGCCAATAATAAATAATTTTAATCCACTCTGAAATAACATAGGATCTATCCCGTCCATATAGCCACCACTGTTCGGGAAAAACCATATCGTACGAAGATGGCGAAGAAAAAACTTTTATACCTGATTTTTGAAGTTGAGTAGAAAATGTAAGATAGGCACGACGGGCATGATATTGATCTGTGACCAGGATGACCCTCTCGTATGACAAATTTGCAAGTATTTTGTGAATTTCAATCGCTTCGCTGAATGTTCCATCTGTGTACTTTGGCTGAACAATGATCATTTCCTCCGGTACTCCGAGCTGTAATAATGCGGATACACTCATCTCAATAGGTGTCGGCCACTTCACACCCATTCCGGCAAGCTTATCAACTCCTTCCAAT
>JAGLIU010000091.1 GCA_023142805.1 Candidatus Omnitrophota bacterium
AATGTTACATTTTTGTGCCAGGCACAAAAATGTAACATTTATTGAAGATGCGGTAATGCGATCTAATCCTCAATCACTCAAATATTTGACATTATATACAAGCAATGTTGCGGCAATTTCACTATATGTTCAATTTTTTGTCACAACATTTTTTTATAATGTATTCTAAAAACAGGAATTAGAAAAAAATAAGTAAGGAGGAAAGTAATGAGGATAGGCGATAGATATATATGCAGAGAATGCGGTGTCGAATTGTTTATAATTAAATCTTCGGAAAAACCCAAAGATAAAGATAGGCTTTTGTCTTGTTGCGGGAAGGTTCTGAAGAAGAAAAGACCCGAACCCGTTTTCGTGTAAATTTAAGAATATTAACAAAAAAGTTAAGACAGCGATGACAGGTTTTGAAAGTGAGTCTTTTTTGTTTGCGGATAATGCTTGGCTTATCCCGGTATTTGGATAATAATATAATACTTGGATCATTTTATTTATTTACATAGGAGGGAAAGATGTTAGGTGAAAGACTTATCCTCAACAATACACATAAAAAAATAGCTAAAAATCTTTTCAAAATATTAATTGTTGAGAGCCAGAAACATAAGGAGAGATATAGTATTTCAATAGCCGGAGAGTCCGGATCGGGGAAGTCCGGTGTAGCTCATGCCATAACGAATCTTATGAATGAATACGGCATAAAAACACGTCTGATACAACAGGATGATTATTTTTTTATACCACCTAAAACTAATTTTAGAATAAGGAGAGAGGACATTTCAATAATTAAAATGTCCGAGGTCAATTTAGAATTACTTCAGGAGCATATAAATAAGTTCAAAAAATCAAAAAGTAAAAAAATAAAAAAACCTTTGGTTGTATTTGATGAAGATGAAATTCGAGAGGAAACAATAAGTTTAGAATCCGTAAAAATTCTCGTGGTGGAAGGAACTTATGTATCTGTATTAGAGAATATAGACAAAAAAATATTCTTAGCCAAAGATTATAAAGATACCTTTAACGCGAGGCGGTCGCGGAACCGTGAAGAATTAGATTTGTTTGATGAAAAGATATTACGGGCGGAACACAAAATAGTAAAAAACCACGCTAATTTGAATGATATTATAGTTAAAAAAGACAGTAAGATAATCCTCACTAAATCAAGTCATTAACATCGTACGAAGATCCACTTATAGCTTTTATAGGGAGCATATCTTTATTTGATTTATATATGGTATTCGCGTGTAGCAGTAATATTTCTTTGTTAGTATTAACTTTTTCAACTGAGCGTAAATTCTCAGGCTCGTTATCAATAAAGGCGAATACACGAAATCCCTTGTCTCGAAACATTTTTATTCCATCAGCCTTGATGTCTACACAATCGGTGTTCCAGTCGTAAGGGTTCATGAAAAGAAGCTCATCATCAAAATGAACATTATATTCTTGGCCGATATTATTCAGAAGATCCAATGTTGTCTCACGTATGGCCGCGGGTCTTCCTGTATTTAACCCGATACATACGTTCGAGCGTCGGTAAAACCATTGAATAATATCCATAACACCCTTAAAAGGTTTATGTGATTCCAGTATGGATCCAGGTGATGTTTTGTATTTTGCGTACCACTTTAGAAAAGATTTTCTTACAGGCAGAGGTATCTTGAGATCCGCCAGAAGGCGTCCAACCGTATTTTCATCTACATTTATGTCATTAAGTTTTAGGTTATGAAAATATTTTGTTTTATTTTTCCTGTCAAAAGTTTTTAACGCGTGAAGTATCATACAGCGCATATCAATAATAGTTCCATCGATGTCGAATACGATCATTAATTTATCTTCGGGATAAAGCGCTCGCGTGGTTTCATAATGTAATCCCAGAACTCTTATCCAATTCATTGTTTTCTCCTTTATTCTATTGCCTTAAGTATACCAAAGATGTGTGAAATACGCGTTAATGGAAAGCAACAGGAGTGTGAACTATTCAAATGGCTTTTAAGGCCGATTTAAACGTAACTTAAGATAAAAAAGACCGTTAACTTCACAAGATCGTCATACTTCTTCAT
>JAGLIU010000092.1 GCA_023142805.1 Candidatus Omnitrophota bacterium
GTATCATGTTGTATAACATCTAGGTTTTTATTGGGATAACAATAGGGCGCCGTCCCCATTTATTTTTAACTTTACGAGATAGGGGTGCTTTGGTAAGATGTTAGCGGGTCAAGACTAAAAGGAGTGTATGAGGAAAATTAATAAAATCGCGTTGGTTTACTTAGTTGGAACATCTTTATTTTATGGTTTGTTGATAGTTGTTCAGAAGATGGGTTTAAATTCCGGGTTGGATCCATTGTCCTTTTCATTTTCAAGAAGTATTATAATAGTTTTTATCTCGCTTATCTTCTTTTCGTCACAATTAAAAAATTTGAAACTTATTAAAAAATATGAATTAAGAGATCTGGTCGTTCTTGGATTTATTTCCGCCATAGCGATCTTAATTTTGTTCCTGGGACAAAATATCACAACAGCGGTAAACGCTGGATTTCTTATCAGGTTAACTCCTTTGTTCGTATTACCTTTAGCTTATCTGTTGTTAAAAGAAAAATCTTCCATAAGTTCGATGTTCTTTATGTTTATAATGCTGATCGGAGCGTTTTTATTAACAACTAACGGAGTTTTAACAATTCCCCGCTCAGGTGATCTGTTAATAATCGTTGTTGCTTTGAGTGTGGCATTCCAAAATGTTTTTGCTAAAAAAATTATGCGTAGTGTATCAACAGATATTGTTATCTTTTTCAAAGTTTGTGTGAGCGCGGTACTGATAATAATATTTGTTCCTTTTCTCTCCGGTTACCAAGGTATAGGTGCCTTGTCCGGGGGGGTATTTTATGTTTCGCTCACAGCAGTCTTATATTTTTTATCCGTGATCTGTCAATATAGAGCGATAAAATTAGTGGGTCCGTTTGTTACAACCAGCTTTTTTCTTTCAGGTTCATTGTTTTCAGCGTTATTTGCTTATTTTTTATTGGGAGAAAATTTGTCTTCTATACAATGGGCGGGTGCGATAAGTATTTTAGGCGGAGGATATTTTCTGATAAAAAAGATATAAAATAAAGGAGTGATCATGACCGGGAAACAAACTGTTCAATGTTGTAAGAAATTAGTTGATATGCCGTATAACAAGCTTAATTTGACTAATTATAGGGAAAAATTATCAAAATTATTAAAAATAAAAGTTAACTTTCAAGAAACTAAATCCATCGGTCCGATAAAACTAATGTCCGGGCAGCACAAAAACTCGGGAATTATATCTACCGATCATGTTTCCGCTAAAAAGAGAAGAATTATCATAGTAGGCAAAGGAATTTTGTTTGACGCGGGAGGTTATGACGCGAAACCTTCCGGTAAATTCGCGGATATGAAGATAGACATGGCCGGAATGGCAAGTGCTTGTTCTGTGGTTTCTCAATTGTCCGCCGAAAATCTTGTAGCTTATTGTCCTGTTTCTACAAATTTAATAGCTAATAGTCAAATATTACCGGGCGATGAGATCAAAATAGGAAATAAGTTAGTTACTATAAGCAATACAGATGCTGAAGGCAGATTGATTCTCGCGGAAGCTTTGGCTGCTTTGACACAAACTCCTAAGGATATTATAATTACTGTGGCAACTTTGACGGGGGCAGTTGGATATGCCGTAGGGGAGAAAGCTACAGGGGTTTTTACTTCTAATGACGCTTTATATGAAAAATACAAAAAAAGTTCAGATAAAGCTGGAGAATTAGCTTGGAGATTACCCTTGTGGGAGTATTTGGAGAAGAAACATTTTAGAAAAAAACAAATAAAAAATTCTGTAAAAGACAAACCGGGAGCTTCTCTAGCGGCTTTATTTTTAAAACAATTTGTTAAATATCCCGATAATTGGATACACTTGGATATAGCATATTCTTGCTGGGATAAAAAGAAAGAAAAAGCTACCGGTCAACCGGTTAAAACATTGATCAATTTTATAAAACTTTTGTGATAGCAAAACAATATGAGGTTTTGTATGATCCGGGGATGTTTTATACGATTTATCTATCTTTTTCGGTTTTCCGAAACAAATAGTTTTTTTAAACAGGTTGATGCCCTTGTTAAGAATGTAATGTTTGTCGCGTATCTGTTTTGAGCGCAAGAAGTTAGGTAAGATATCAGTAGACTCAAATTGTCGGCGCGACAGTTTCGCGAATTTTTCGGGGATATATACCGCCCAGGTGTTTTCTGTGGACAATTATTTAAATCTTCACAATAACTTCCTCCAGGTGTACAATATTGTTAAGTCTTTCGTTAATTTTCAATATTCATAATGTTTTGGAAAATAATTGTTTTTAAGGAACATTAAAAACAATATCTATCTTTATTTTTTAACCGAAGAGGGGAAACGGCATGAGAAAAGTTTTTTTAGGGTTACTTTTACTTTCCATATTCGGCCATGCGCTGTTGGTTCCGGTATCTGCAGAGGCTTCACCGACCTGGAAATACGACGAATATGGGAATCTGATCTATTATCATAATCTTCGTTCTTACACCAGTCATGGAAACTTATACGAATACGAGGTTGAACGCGGATGGGAATATACGTATCGAGAGGATAAGATCATCGGTAGAAGGGTTACGTGTCAGAGAAAGAGGATGAGGAATGGTGTACCTTTGTATTCGTATTCCAGTGTGTATTTTCAGGATGAAGATAGTAGAACGCGGCTTGTCATAAGATGTTTTTATAATAGACGAGGACAGATGACAAGAAAAACAATAATAACCTCCGCGTATGACAATGAAACAGGCAAGACCGTACGGGAAAAGACAATGATCAGATACAGGTATGACAGGGAAGGAGACCTGATATTTACGTATGTTTACAATAAGGAGAGGAAACTGGTCAAGAAGATATCACATATGAATATCACCCGCGAAGAGATCTGGGCACAAGATCCGGGTAAGAAACGCGTAGAAGTAACGTTTAACGCGAATCAGCTTTTTATAAAAGAGATCGGTGTTCAGCGATCGGATGAGTATACCAATGAATATACATATAACAGGGATCTTGGTACAATTACGGTTTTTCGTTCCAAAGATGGATATGGGCCTTACACCTATACTTCGCGTTACGGGAATTTTAATTCTGCCATGGTAGAGATGCTGGATATCTTAGAATTCACATATTCCGAAGGTTCAACAGGTTACCAACCGAGGTTTGCTGAGTTGGCGGATCAGTTGGAAACCGGACAATTGTATTATCAGGATGTTTCACGCGAACAACTATACGCGATATCCGATGACAATTGTTTCCGGACGGATGTGATATTGGATTCAGCCCAACTACGGATATGGGGACCCTCTTCACAGACGTATTTGTATGACAGAAAGAACGATACGATCACCGTCTATGATTGTGTTTTTTCCGTAACACATAAAAGGGAAGATGGAGGGTTTGGTTCCTGCAGGGATTGGATGCTTTGGCTTTTAAGGTTTGATGAGTATAATCGCGGGGCTGAAGGGTACGGAAAACGATTTAATGAGATCGCGGATCAACTGGAATCCGGTGTGTTGTATCCTCAAGGAGCTTTTCAGACAACGACTACATATTATGCCGATACGGGGTATCTGGAATCCGAGAGTTTTAATCCTCCTTCCGATGGAATAGAATATCGTCGTTATCTTAATGAAGCCTTTGATCGCGCGGGGGGAGAGCCCGGACGGATAGACAGGGAAGTCATCAAGCTGCCTGATGGTGACGGGGCAAGGGCGTACGTGTATGAGTATTACGCGGATACGGATAATGTGAAAATGAGAAAGTGTTATGAAACCGCGTCTTACAGTGATTTTTCCAATCCGATAATGGGTAATTTTGTTACCGCGTACGAATATTTCTATGATGATATGAATAACTTGATAAGGGAAAGAAGATATCTTGGCGGACTTAATGTCGGGATCGTTAAGGAATATATTCCGGGGAAGGATATGCCTGTAAAAGTTACCAATAACCCGGGAAGTGAAGTATACAGGAAAGAATACGGAGGAACTACAGGCCCGACATTGACAATGCGTTATTATGAGAGTTATCCTGACGGCAGTCCTTGGGGAACGTTCAGTTTTGGCGAGAATGGTGAAACGGTTTTTATTAAAGATGTAATGTGCGGTACTCAGGTAAAAAAACGTTTAATTTATATGCATAACGGAGATCTTGATCTGGAGAACGACATTGACTGGTTCGGAGTTCCCGCGCGACTTACAACCGGTCAAATAATTAACCCGGACACGTTGTACGAAATAGATATGTGTAAGTACAGCATTTATGATATTGATCCCCATTTCGCGATAGGAGAACCCGATAGATATGGTGTCGATTATCCTTTTACATACTATTCTTCGGGAAGAGTTCATACCAGATTTGAAGGATCTACAAAAGCAGGGATGTTCACAAGGTCCGAAGAAGCGACAGAGACAACCTATGAATACGCGGATGAGTCTTTTTATAGTGAAGAAGATGAGAACTGTTTTTTAGCGGATCTTATATACTATGCTGAAGAGCCGGGCAGCCTGAAAAATTTCTTAACGGGATTAGATCTCAAAGCCTTGAATATAACTACCATTGAAGATCTTATCGCGCACATAAATGACAACGCGGGATCCTCTAATGGATTTACACCTGATGATCTTGGGGAATTACTGCGGTCTCTTCCTCTTGTCAGGCCATACGAAGAACATGGTCGTCTTATCAAAAAGACTAACGCGGACGGGACATATATCGTTTTTGAATACGCGGGTGATACGGACACATTACTGGAAAAAAGAACATACAGAATAGACGGTGCGCTTTTAGAGAAGAGGACGGCTTTAGCGCAGAGCAAAGAGTTTATCGGGATGGGTAATTTGCCATGGATCCGTTACGGAGAAGGTATAGGGATAAGATCCATGGATGGTTGGCATAGCGGATATTCCAGGGGCAGGACAGGTGGGGAAGGTCTTACGGGGTATGAAGAACTCAGGGCGGGTCTTAAAAAGTGGGAAGGAGGGTCTGTCAGGATATTTTTATTTGCCGATATGAGATCCGGGATGATGTTTGACGCTAATGGTTTGTTTACCGGATTTACCGACTATGTGATCGAAGATATGGAAATACTCCTAAATACCGCGAAAGAGCTGAATATAAAATTGATCCCGACTTTATTTGATTACAGGATGGCTGACGGGGAGGAAAATGCTTCCGATCATGAGCACATTGATCTTATAAAAGATGAGACAAAAACCAAAGTGTTGCTGGATCATTTTGGCTGGTTTTTTCGAGAAGTGCGGAAACTGGAAAATTATGACACTATTTACGCCTGGGACGTGATCAACGAGCCGGAGGGGTCTTGTGAAGGGCATCTTGGTAAGGTGACAATGGAAGAGATGCGGACATTTGTTAGAAGTTTTGTGTGGAAGATACATGAAGAAGACGCGGATGCTTTAGTCACGGTAGGCAGTTTAACTAAAAGCGAAATGATGAAAAACTGGGTTATTCCGGATAACGCGCTGGCCGATGATGATAAGAACGCTCTGGATTTTTACCAGTTTCATTATTATGATAGTTATGATCTCTGGCCGGAGACTAACATCGAGGATATTAGTTATAACAAAGAGAGTTTGAACACGTTTGGGTATTTGAACGATGGATTGAGGTATTTTAACGCTCCGAATTATACCAATGGTAAACCTGTAATAGGGGGAGAGATAGATCCGACTTATGTGATAGATAAACTGGATACTTTTGCTAATCACGGGTATGACGGTATTATGTTCTGGGACGACAAAGGTAATATCCTTGATGTCCGGGAAAATCAAGCAATAAGAGATTGGTTCTCGGGAAATGTGTATACTTATTATCCCGACACCGGTCTTGTAGAATCAGAAAGGGGAACCGGCTTGGATGACCCGGAGTTTATCTATCGCCATTACAATGAGGATGGCAAAAAAGATATCGCGGTGAGAAAGACAGTTGATGAATACGGCGTGAAAGCCTATACATACGATGAATATTGGGATGGGTATAATAGAAGAACCGTACATGTCAGGAAAAGCTACCATACCGTAGAGTATTCAACGGATCCTGCCGTACCGGTATTATCGGATCTGGTCGTTACTGAAGAATACGACCGTTGCGGGTTCTTGTTGCCGGGCGCGAGGAAATGGAGCAATATTTATTATGAAGATTCATGGCTTATGAGGGCGGACTTGGGCAGGTACAGTGCCGCTTGCAAGTATTACATAAATGAAAATTGGGAAAATCGGGGTTTTGGCAGGGAAATGATGGAGTCTTATAATCAGAGAGCCTACTTATATAGTAATGTGGGTGATGAGTATCAACGATACGGTCAATGGGAATGGGAGTTTATGGATATAAGTGATCCGAATGATCCTAAGTTTTCAGGGTTTTTGAGGTACTCCGGGGATTGGAACGGAAGCGATTCCGAATATTATAATCCCGAAGCTTCCGATAATAAGAAGAGATTGAGATCACGAACACTCCCGAAAGCGGATTCTTCCGGGAACGTTTATTATCATTACATCAATGAAAATATAGATGAACCATGGAACACGCGGGGTGTGCCCAGGATGGACGAATCTCACTTTGGAACAGCGAATGAGAAAGGAGAAATTGCTTTTACCTACGAGTATTATGCCGATTCTACTCAGATCAATATTATTTCTTCCTATTCAGCTGTCACAAAAGATCCGGGAGATCTTATCGCCGTGTATGAGTATGGCAGTGAAGGGAAAATAATCGTTTCTACGGTTTTCAGCGGCGCGAATGTGAAAGGTGAAAAGGCCTTTGAATTTGAGTATCATGAAGGAGATGATTCTGACAAGCCCCATTTTATATATTCCTATTCGACTACCGACAGAGATCCCGGAGATTTGTTGAATACGTATGAGTATGATACAAGCGGCAATATTGTGGAAATCTCTGAAGGGGCGCTCTTTGCCGGAGAGGAAAATTTTAACGCGTTTCTTATAAAGGAAATAAATTCTAAAAACAACGCGATACAGACGAATAGAACGGGTTTTACAGGTTATTCTATGAAGAAAGAAGATACAAGATGTTTCATATCAGGGGTCAAGTCTTGATCCCTAAGAAACTTCTCAATTAGGATGGGATCTCTTCGTTCGCTTATTACGTTCGTTCTTTTCCTTTCGACGTCGTGATTCCGGGATGACGATATTTTTCTTTCTAGTATTAAGGACACATTTTTTAGCAAAGTTTGTGCCTTGCGGGGTTTAGAATCAAAACTTGACCTCTTTTGTTAAAAAAGATATTATGATTATTTTGGAGAAAAAGGGGGTGTTTGAGTTTGATAGGAGATATAAAAAAAGATGATCAACAACAGATACTTGATACGTTGAAAAAATACTGGGGATATACTTCTTTTAGGCCGTTTCAGGTAGAGGCGATGAGATCTGTTCTGGAGGGGAGAGAGAGTCTGACCATTATGCCCACGGGCGGCGGGAAATCACTTTGTTTTCAGCTTCCGGCTTTATTGTCCGAAGGTATGGCGGTTGTTATTTCACCACTGATATCTCTTATGAAAGATCAGGTGGATGACTTAAGAGATAAGGGTATTGAAGCAAGGTGTTTAAATTCAGGGATGTCTCTCAGTTCGCGGAATGAGGCGATAAAAGGGGTAAAAAGTGGTGGTATAAAACTGTTGTATCTCGCGCCCGAACGGCTTCAGAAAGAAGAAACGGTCGAACTTTTAAAGTCGATCAAACTTTCTTTTTTTGTTGTTGACGAAGCGCATTGTATCAGTCATTGGGGTCATGATTTTAGAGCGGATTATCGGACTCTCTGGAGGATTAAAAAGGTCTTCAATCCCGCGAAAATACATGCTTTTACGGCGACCGCTACAAAAGAGGTTCAACGGGATATAATCGAACAGCTTAGATTGGATACACCCGATGAACATATAGGTCATATTGACCGCGATAATCTTACATATCGTATTGCTCCGCGTACAAATATTATGACCCAGGTGGTAAATGTTTTAAAAAAACATGAGAACGAACCGGGTATTATTTATTGTCTCAGGCGTAAAGATGTTGATTCGGTGTCTGAAAAGTTGAATAAAATGGGATATAAGAATCTTTCTTATCATGCGGGACTTCCTGATAGTGTCCGTCATGAGAATCAGGATATGTTCGCCCGGGAAGAGGTGGATATCATTGTGGCGACAGTAGCTTTCGGTATGGGTATAGATCGTTCAAATATACGGTTTATTTTGCATGCCGCTATGCCTAAAAGCATTGAGCATTATCACCAGGAAACCGGACGCGCCGGACGTGACGGACTCGTGTCGTTTTGTTATATGCTATATGGCGGGATGGATTACCGTACGTGGAATTATTTTATTGAACAGTCTTCGGAACAAGAAATCCCGAGGGATAAACTAAAGTCAATATACAATTTTTGTACCCGGCCGCAATGCCGGCATAAAGTTTTAGTAAATTATTTTGGACAGGAATACGATAAAGAAAATTGCGGTGCTTGTGATTATTGTTTGAAAGAGCTTGATATGGTAGAAGATCCGGCACTGATCGGTCAGAAAATAGTGGCCGGTATAGACGATATCAGGAGAGGAAGGACGTATGGTTTCGGCGGGGGGCATGTGGCAAATGTGTTAAAGGGAACCCTGACGGATAAGATCGAACATATGGGGCAGCAGCATCTCAAGAGTTTTGGGAGCATGGAGTCTTTATCATTGGTCTTTATCCGATATATGATCGAACAGATGGTGGGACAGGGATTTCTTAAAAGAGAAGAAGAATTTTCGACACTTTCTGTAACAGATACAGGCCGGTTGGTTTTAGCGGGGGAGTTGACACCGATCCTGGCTAAACCTCTTATTGCCGCGAAGAAAAACAAGATTGAAAAGAAACGTAAAGAGCAAAGAGAAAAAGACTGGGAAGGTGTGGATGAAGATCTGTTTCAACTGCTTAGAAAAAAACGGACAGAACTTGCTCAAGAAGAAAGGGTTCCCGCGTATATTATTTTCGGAGATAAATCCTTGAAAAATATGGCTGCCTCAAAACCGGTAACACTAGAAGATTTTGCTAAAATGTATGGGGTAGGCGATAGAAAATTAAAAGCCCATGCAGGGGTGTTTATGAAGATAATAACGGATTATTTGTTACAGATGAACAGGGGTTAGTCTTGATTGGTGGACACGGATGGACACGGATCTAGGTTTGACACGGATTTACACGGATTGGGTTTACTCGGATTTTGGTGGGATGCGGATGTGCGAAAAGTAGGTGGGGGTTAAACGCTTGCTATGGTAAATAGGTTAGGGGGCCTTAGGAAATTAATGATCCGGGTGTATTTTATGAGGTTCAGTGTGTTGTGGCGGTCTTCCTTAAGTTTAGAATCTAAGACTTGCTTCTTTTCCCGAAGACCTTATTGGATATTGCCCAAACGCCGGCGAACCTGTATAATGGTAACATGATTATCAGAGAAAAAACGAATCCTATTATAACGGCGGCGGATGTTACTCCTTCCAGGGATGATTTTGAGGTTTTTGGAGTTTTTAACGCGGCGGCTGTAGCCGTTGGTAAACGAACTTTCTTATTGTTACGAGTCGCGGAAAAGGTTAAAGAAGAAGATCCCTCCAGAGCGACAATCGCTAAGTTTGACCCTGAAACTAAAAAAATAGAAAAAGTGTTTTTTGATAAAAACGATCCAAATATAGATTGTTCGGATCCTCGGACGATCAAGACTAAAACTAAAGGTAATTTTGTCACTTCTATGGGACATTTAAGGGGGGCGTGGAGTGATGACGGTGTTAATTTTATCATAGATAAGGCCCCATTGTTAGCGGCAGGGACGTCTTTTGAGACGTATGGTATCGAAGATCCGCGTATTACTTTTATAAACGGGGAATATGTTATAACGTATTCGGCGATTTCTGATGATGGTATTGGTACGGGTATGGCCGTTTCGCGCGATCTTAAAAGCGCGGAACGTAAAGGTTTGATATTTTTGTCGAACAATAAGAACGTCGCGATATTTCCTGAAAAAATTAACGGATCATATTGGGCATTTCACCGGCCGTTTAACAAAGTCAGGGCGAAAGAATCTATTTGGATAGCGGCATCGACAGATCTTATTCATTGGGGACAGTTCAAAAAAATAGTCTCACCCGGTCCCGGTGCTTGGGATCTTTTAAAAATAGGTCCGGGAGCGCCCCCCTTAAAAACAGAAAAAGGGTGGCTTGAGATATATCACGGAGTAGATCAAGACGAAAAATATTCGCTCGGGGCGATACTGCTTGACGCGGATGATCCGTCAAATGTTATCGGCCGGTCTAAAAAACCGTTTTTATTTGCCGAAGAATCGTACGAGACGGATGGGTTGGTAAAAAACATTGTTTTTACCTGTAACGCTATAAAAAGAGATAACGGGAAGATAGACATTTATTATGGAGCTTCAGATGATACTACGTGTTTGGCTTCGATAGACGAAAAGGAACTTTTAGAATATGTCGTGTAAAAGTAAAAGATCAATAGCGTTTTTAGGAAATTATCTTCCGCGTAAATGCGGGATCGCGACTTTTACAACGGATATTTGTGAAGCCGTCGCGAAAGAAGTGGGGTCCGCTAACGACGTTTTTTCTGTCGCGATGACAGATATTCCTGAAGGGTACGCGTATCCCGATATAGTTAAACTGGATATTCCGGACCAAAGTGTATCCGCTTATGAACAGGCGGCGGATTTTATTAACTCGAGTAAGGTTGATGTTTTGTGCATACAGCATGAATACGGTATTTTTGGCGGTAAGTGGGGAGAGTATCTGCATGTGCTTTTGCGTAAACTAAAAATACCGGTTGTAACCGTTTTGCATACTGTTCGCGAAAAATCCTATGATGACGCTCAAGAAAAGGTTTTTGAGGAACTTGTTCAAAGAAGTGACCGGATAGTGGTTATGTCCAAGATGGCTATTGAAATGCTTGTAAACTCAGGGGTTTCGAGAGAAAAAATAGTTTATATACCGCATGGTATTCCTAATGTTTTTTCGACGAAAGTAGTTACGGCTAAAGAGAACTTTGATTTTCGCGATAAAACGATTATGCTGACATTCGGACTTTTGCGGAGCAATAAAGGTGTTGAGTATGTTATAGATGCCATGGGTAAATTAGCGCGTAAATACCCAGATCTTGTTTACATTATTTTGGGAGCTACACATCCGGGGGTTATTAAGCTCCAGGGTGAAAAATACCGTCATTATCTTATGCGTAAAGTCGACAAATTAGGATTGCAGAAACAGATCATTTTTCATGATAGATTTGTTGAACTGGACGAGCTTTGTGAATATATAAGCGCCGCGGATTTTTATGTAGTGCCGTATTTGACGCGTGAACAGATAACTTCAGGGACGTTATGTTACGCGCTTGGTGCGGGGAAAGCGGTGGTGTCAACGCCAAGCTGGGCAGCGGAAGAACTTCTCGCGGATGGTAGAGGTGTTATTGTTCCGTTTGAGAACGCGGAAGCTATCGCGTCGGAAATTGATGGGTTAATGCAGGATCCTAAAACGTTTAAGAATATGCAGGAAAAAGCGTATGAGTACGGGCGGCATATGGTGTGGAAAGAAGTCGCGAAAGAATATGTAAAAGTTTTTGATGAGATACGAAAAGAGCGTGACGAAATTGTTTTAAGACTTCAGAAGACTAAAGAACCTATTCTTTCCATTATAGAATTTCCCGTGCCGAAACTGGATCATTTAGTGAACATGACGGATGATTTCGCTATATTTCAGCATGCAAGATATACTGTTCCGTCATACGAACACGGGTATAGTGTCAGCGATAACACGCGGGCCCTGGTGGTTGCTTCCAAAGCGTACAGGTTGATGAAAAATAAAGAGGCGCTTGTATTGTTGAAGAAGTATCTTTCTTTTGTGTTTTACGCGCAGCGCGAGGATGGACTTTTCAGAAATTTTTATGACGCTACACGACGGCCGATGGACGAACTGGGATCAGACGATTGTCAAGGGAGAGTTTTGTGGGGATTAGGATATGTAATAGGGTATGGGCCGCCTCATTTTGGGACGATCACGAAAAGCGTGTTTGAGAAACTTTTGCCCCATGTTTCAGATCTTAACGTTCGCGGTACGGCATACGCGTTATTGGGGCTGTATTATTATCTGGTACATTTTCCCGGAGATAAGGATAAAAAGACGCTCTTGGGAAATTTAGCCGATAGGATCATGAAGAAATATGAAGATAACTCCCGGGAAGAGTGGCAATGGTATGAAGATAAACTCGGGTACGCTAACGGTCTTTTGCCGGCGGCGTTATGGGTCGCGAGTAATGTAATGAAAGACGCGAGATATAAAGCAATCGCGGAAATAACCTCGGAGTTTTTGATAGAAAAATCCACCAAATTCGGGCATCTTTCTCTAAATATGCGGAGAGAAGATCTTTATCGTAAAGAGATCCGGGAAGTTGATTTTGAACAGCGTCCGATTGACGCGTTGTGGTTGGTAGAGTTGGGAAAATTTGCTTATCGGTATACAGGTGAAGATAGGTATTTGAAGATGATGAGAACATCGTTTGACTGGTTCTTAGGGGTTAACGATGTTAAGGTAACTGTGTATGATCGTGTTTCGGGTGGTTGTTATGACGGGTTGAATAAAAACGGGGTTAATCTTAATCAAGGCGCGGAAAGTAGTCTGAACGCGGTTTTGGGGCTTTTATCAATAACAGAAATGGCACATCAACAATCTGTTGGAATTCAAGGGTAACGGAGGTTAGTATGAAACGTGAGGGTAGAAGAGATATTATTCATAGACATAAAAAAAATCCAATAATTAACCTGGAAGATTTGAGTTTTTCATGTCTCAATATTATGAACGCGGGCGCGGTTAAGGTCGATGATCAGTATATTCTATTGGTTCGGATCGAGACCATGAAAGGGCACTCGATTTTTGTTGTAGCAAGAAGCAAGAATGGCAAAAATTTTGAATTAGACAAGAAACCTATAATGGTGCCGGCAGAAGAAGGTGAATTTAAAAAGTTTGAAGAACAGGGTGTCGCGGATCCGCGTATCACATATTTGGAAGGGGTGTATTATATAGTTTATTCGGCTGTTTCCAAACGAGGACATCGTCTTGCTTTGGCAAAAACCGCTGATTTTAAGACAATTGAAAGAGTGGCTCTGATCTCTCAACCGGATAATCATAACGGCGCGTTATTTCCCTGTAAGATCAAGGGAGATTATATGAGGGTGGAGAGACCCTTAGAGGGAGGTAATATCTGGATCTCACAATCCAAAGATCTTATTTCCTGGGGGAAATCAAGGGTTTTAATGACGGCACGCGGCAGTGGTTTTTGGGACGCCGATCGTATAGGATGCGCGGTACCTCCGATCAAGATAGATGAAGGATGGCTTTTGATATACTACGGGGTGAGAAATACTTCAGCCGGTCCCATTTTTAGGTTGGGAGCCGCTATATTGAACGGGAAGGATCCTTCAATAGTAATTGGCAGAACGGATATTCCCATTCTTTCTCCACGAGAATATTATGAACGTGTCGGAGATTGCGGGAATATGGTTTTTTCCTGTGGTGCTATTGTAGAAGAGGAGAGACAAGAACTTTTACTTTATTATGGCGGAGCTAATATGGGGATAAACCTGGGAACGGCGTTTATCCCGGATATTATCGAAGAATGTTTAAAAAAGGAGACGATTTAAGTGGTTCAGTTCAAAAGAGATGTATTAAAACGATGGGCTAGAAATCCTATCATTACGTTGGAGGATATTCCTTATCCATGTAACACGGTTTTTAACGGTGCCGTTACGAAATTTAAAGATAAATATATTATCTTGCTTAGAGTCGAAGACAGAAGGGGACATTCCGTTGTTGTGAAGGCCCAAAGTGAAGACGGGTATCATTTTGTTGTTGAGAAAAAACCATGTTTATTTTCAAGTGAGATGGAACCTTTTAAAACCTATGAGGCCAGGGGGGTTGAAGATCCCAGGATCATGCAAGTAGAAGGTATTTATTATGTAATGTATACGGCTTATTCGAGATATGGTCCGCGAATAGCGTTAGCTAAAACTGAAGATTTTGAAACGTACGAAAGAGTCGCGCTTGTTTCAGGACCGGGGAATAAAGATGGCGTTCTTTTTCCCGAAAGGATTAACGGGAAATATACCCGATTAGATAGGCCTATAGCGAATGAAATAGGGAACATCTGGGCTTCATATTCAGATGACTTGGTATATTGGGGAAATTCAGAGCTTGTCGCGGAAATACGCCGGGATTATTGGGATTCTTTTCGTATCGGGGCTTCGGTGCCGCCTATAAAAACAGAACAAGGGTGGCTAGAGATTTATCACGGTGTTAAAATGACAACATCAGGCCCTATATACCGTTTAGGGGTTTTTCTTCTGGCATTAGACGATATTTCAAAGATGCTTGGCAGATCGGAAGTGCCGATACTTTCGCCAAGAGAACGATATGAACGAATAGGAGATGTTAACAACGTTGTTTTCTCATGTGGGGCGGTAGTAGAGGATAACGGGGAGATCAAGGTGTATTACGGCGCGGCGGATACTTGCATTTGTCTGGCACAAGGCACAGTACAGGAATTAATAGATAACTGCTTGGAGAATTAAATGGGGACAGCGCCCTATTATTACTCCAACAAAAACCTAGATGTTGTATAGTAGGTACGAAGTGTTGTAGGGCAACATGTTTAATGGCCTAATAATAGGGCGCTGTCCCCATTTAATGTGATTTTATTTCTTGACAAGAGGAGGTCTGGCGAGTATAGTTGATAATGAACACCATTTTCAATAAGAGGTGAGTGATCGGGATGCTTCTAAAATGAAAAACGGGTTTTAAGGTCTGAAGCAAAACTTTTCAAACAAAAGCTACGAAATATTTAAAGTTATATTCGTGTGTTGGAGAGTGACAATGAAAATAAATAAAACTAATAAAAAAACATGGAGGAAAAAATGCGTATAGCTATTTCTACGGATGGAGGTAATGTATCCGCTCATTTTGGGCGATGTCCCTCATTTACTATAGTTGATATTGAAGGAGGGAAAGTGACAGGGAAAGAAGTGATATCTAATCCCGGGCATCATCCGGGGTTTTTGCCGAAGTTTCTGCACGATAAAGGGGTTAACTGTATTGTTGCCGGCGGTATGGGGCAAAGAGCGATTCAGCTTTTCGCGGAGCAGGGGATTGAAGGGGTAGTTGGAGTTGGCGGTCAGGTAGATATTGTGGTAGAAAAAATAGTGAATGGTACTCTTGAGGGTGGTGAAAGTTTATGTAAACCCGGTGGAGGTAGAGGATACGGGCTTGATAAAACTGAGTGTGACCATCCCCACGATGAACAACAAAATAAAGAAGGAGATTGTGAAAAATGAAAATATGTATAACGTCACAAGGTAATGATCTTGAAGCACAGGTAGACCCGCGCTTTGGGAGATGTCAGTATTTTGTTATTGTTGAAACCGATACAAATGAGACTGACGTATTGGGAAATCCTAACAAGGATGGTATGGGAGGAGTAGGCGTGCAATCAGGACAGTTTATGTCCGAAAAACAAGTTAAAGTGGTTTTGACCGGGAATGTCGGTCCAAATGCTTTCCAGACGTTGCAGGCAGGAGGTATTGAGGTTATTACCGGTATTTCCGGTAAGGTCAAAGAGGTAGTTGAAAAATACACAAAAGGTGAGTTTAAGTCAGATCAGGGACCAAGTGTTGATTCTCATTTCGGGACTAAATAAAAGTAGTTATTAACATTGGCTCGCCGGGAGTGATCATGGCGGGTTTAACAGATAAAGAAAAACGCATAGGGTGTGCGGTGTGAGTAAATGTATGTTTTGTTAACGCGATCAAGATCGTAAACGGGAAAGTAGTTGTTATCAAAAAAGGTATAGATCAATATATTTGTCTGAGCCAGTATTCGAGGGAAGCGATTATCTCGCAAAAATTCTAACAAACAGGGGGTGTATTATGCCGGGTGGTAATGGAACGGGTCCGGTGGGTCAAGGACCTGTAGCTGGAGGAGGAAGAGGTCGGGGAGGTAGACCCGGTTTTGGTCCGACAGGGAACTGCCGGTGTCCTAAGTGTAACTTGAGTGTGTCTCATGAGGCGGGGG
>JAGLIU010000093.1 GCA_023142805.1 Candidatus Omnitrophota bacterium
ACAGTATAGGTTCAAGAATAATAGCCGCGATGTTTTTCGCGTGATCTTTTAAAGTTCTTTCCATTTCACTTAGACATTCCAGGGAGCACTTCCCCTGTTCTTTTCCCACCGGGCAACGGTAACAATACGGCGAAGGCGCCTTAAATGTATCGAAAAACAAAGTTTTGAATTTTTCATTAAAAAGATCCACACCACTGACACTCATAGCTCCTATTGTATCCCCGTGATACCCCGCGTCAAGAGCAAGAAATTTTACTTTTTTAGTATGACCGGTATTCTGCCAGTACTGGAATGACATCTTTAACGCGACTTCCACAGCGGTAGAACCATTATCGGAATAAAATACCTTGGTCAGGTTCCCGGGAGTTATCCTTACAAGTTTTTCAGCAAGCTCGATCGCCGGTTTATGCGTAAATCCGGCAAAAAGAACGTGTTCAAACAAATCCAACTGTTTTTTTACGGCATCTTTTATGTACGGATGATTGTGACCGTGTACGTTGCACCACCAACTGGAGATCGTATCATAATAAAAATTTTCGTCATGATCGTATAGTTTTATCCCCTCCGCCTTCTCTATCAGAATAGGAGGAGCGGTTTCAGTGTCCTTCATTTGCGTATACGGATGCCAAATATATTTGAGATCTTTTTTAATTAAACTATCATTCATATGTGTTTTGTTTTTTAGTGAATCCACCCGAGTGTACTCGTGGAGTCAAACCGATAATCCAGCGATTGTCATCAAGCTTTTATTCTTGTACCGGGTAAGAACTGAAACGCCAAGTCAAGAGATCTAATCCAAATAGATCTTTCCGCGTTTGGTTCAAGAGTAAAGCATCTTTATAAAAATATTTTTTCGCCAATAGACAAAAAAGCGTTATATAAAACATCGGAGTTTTTACTAAAAGGGATCTCTCCTAAAACTTTTCCGGTAAATTTCTGTACTATGTCTATATTGTCTTTCAAAATATCATCATTTCCACCCTTTGATATGCGGTTAAAAATTATGCCCGCGATATTAATACCGCGTTTTTCAAGAACCTCTACCGCGGATAAAGTCTGATTTATCGCGCCCAAACGGTTTTCCGCGACGATAACAGTGTCTAATTTTATATCCGCCGTAATATCCGCGATCGTAGTATCTTCATTTATAGGTACAAGCGGTCCGCCCACACCTTCCACTATTACAATGTCAAATTGATTTTTTAAATGAGCGTACGCGTCTTTTATTTTAGCAGGATCAATAACCGTGTTTTCTCTCAACGCCGCGAAATGAGGCGATGCCGGAAATTTTAAGATATAAGGCGCCATATCCTGTTTAGATCCGGCAGAAACAGCTCCTTCCCCCGCGATCCTATAATGTGTTTCTATGTCTTCAGAGCTGCCATAACAACCTGTCTGCACCCATTTTTGTGTAACAGCGTTGACACCTTTATCCAGTAAATACTTAAGAAAAAGCCCCGTTATAACGGTCTTTCCCACTCCAGTATCCGTCCCAGTTATAAAAATAGATCTTTTCATACATCTTTCTTATAGCCCTAACCCCCAATGTTACATTTTCTTGCC
>JAGLIU010000094.1 GCA_023142805.1 Candidatus Omnitrophota bacterium
GCAAGAAAATGTAACATTTGGGGTTAGGAATATGGGGTTTTGGCGACACAAAAGAAAACATGATGCGTCGCGAAAATGCTCCCAAACTTTTCTCTGTATATATGTTCCATTTCTTTTATCCTGTCACGTCCGATAAAAGTCTTTTTTCTAAGTCCGTCTCCCCGCGTTCCGCTAAGTTTGATATCTTTCAAAAAATCCCACAATGAAGAAAATTCGGCGACATAACGCTTCTCGGAGAGAACTACGTCTTTAAAATGTTTCCGCAATATTTTTTCGATCTCACCGAGAGATATAAATTTGCCTGAAGTAAGCCATTTTCTTTCGCCTAAGCATAAAGATAAAACTTCTTCAAGCTCCCTGAATGTTTCGGGACCATACATGGAAAAACACAATTTACCGTTATTGGAGAGCGCGTTTTTCATCTTATTGAGTGTCTTGTCCATATCCGTGAACCATTGAAAACTCGCGTTGGAAGTTATTAGATCATATTTTTTATAAACAAAAGCGTTTTCCGCGTCCGCGACTCTAAATTCGAGTGTCACGTTCGAATTTTTCTCACGCGCTGCTCGAACCATCTCCTCGGATATATCCATAGCAACTATCCGGGCTTCTGAATGGTTTTCAGATAAAACATCGGTATATATCCCCGTTCCACAGCCTATTTCAAGTATATCAGCGGGATCATGTCCTTTTATATGAGAAATTAAATCATTCGCGCATCTTCTCCGGATCGTTGAATAATTGTCATATTCAAACGCGTTTCTGGAAAAATTTTTTACCATTACGGTTTTATCCATTTATATGCTCCAGTTTCACAAGCTCAGAAACGAATTTATTTATCACTTGTTTATTATGATCATATGTGAGTGAGATCCTAAGACGGGACTGCCCTTTAGGAACAGTAGGCGGTCTTACCGGTACAACCCAAAATCCTTTATCTTTAAGCGAATCACTTAGTCTTAGAGCCTTCGCGTCATCTTTAACCATTAACGGTATTATTTGAGACTCTCCTATTACAGGAAGACCTTCTTTCTTCAATAGTCCCCTCATATATTTAGCGTTACTAAGAAGTTCCTTCCTCCGATACGATTCGTTCTTAACTACATCAATCGCGGCAATGTTCGCCTCTATTACTGATATCGGCAAAGCAGTCGAATAAATAAAACTTCTGGAAGTGTTTATAAGATACTCCCTCAATTCAGCACTAACCGCGGCATATGACCCAAAACTCCCAAATGCTTTACTGAAAGTCCCCATAATAACATCGATGTCATCCGCGATCTTTTTCGATTCGATGATCCCACTACCGTTCTTTCCGAATATACCGGTCGCGTGCGCCTCATCGACCATAAACTCACAGTCATATTTTTTCTTTAACTTGACGATATCTTCTACCGGAGCTATGTCACCGTCCATACTAAATATCGTCTCAGTAACAATAAGCGCGTTATTAAACCTATCTCTTTCTTTCTCCAGAAGGGCCTTAAGATGTGCCATATCATTATGCCGGAACCGAAAATGTTTCGCGCCGGAAAGACGTATTCCGTCAACAATACTCGCGTGATTCAATCTATCAGAAAAAACACAGTCCCCTTTTTTTAAAAGCGCGCTTATTATCCCTATATTAGCTTGATACCCTGAGTTGAAAACTATCGACGCGGGTTTATTCTTAAACTTCGCGATCTTTTTTTCAAGTTCATAATGTGCCCGAGAACTACCGGT
>JAGLIU010000095.1 GCA_023142805.1 Candidatus Omnitrophota bacterium
ACAAAAAGATTCCCGGGATTTGATAAAGGTATGTATAGATAAGACAAAAGTAACAAAAACGGAAAAATTTCCAAAAGCGTCGGTTGTTCAGGCGGTGATAAGTCTTTCAATAAATACAAACTCATCTACAGAAGATGTATTGGACCTGCGATATTCGTATTTGATGAAGTTTGCTTATGAGATAGAAAAAATAAAAGAACTTTATTTTAAAAAGAAAAAAGAATCTAATACCATGGATTATGATGATCTTTTGTCGAAATGGAAAGATCTGCTGAAGGGGAGTGAACGGGTACGCAAAAGATTTTGTGAACAGTTTCATTATGTTATGGTAGATGAATACCAGGATACTAATGTTCTGCAGGCGGACATAATAAACATGTTGTGTGGACATCACCGAAATATACTCGCTGTGGGCGATGACGCGCAGTCCATATATTCATTCAGGGGAGCCTGTGTTGATAATATCCTGCGGTTTCCTGAAATATTCCCCGGGGCTAAAATGTTCAAATTGGAAACTAATTATCGGTCTACGCCTGAAATATTGAATCTTGCTAATGATTCCCTTTTGAACAACAGCAATCAGTTTCATAAAGAGCTCAAAGCGGTAAATCCATCTTTGGAAAAACCTGCTTTGGTAGAAGTAAATGATGTTAGGGCACAAGCCGGTTTCATAGCGCAAAGGGTACTAGAGTTAAGGGCGGAAGGAGGAAAACTTAGAGATATGGCGGTTCTTTTCAGGGCCCATTATTTGTCGGCAGAGTTGGAAATGGAGTTGGTTAAAAGGGGGATCCCATATATTGTTCGCGGCGGCGTAAGATTTTTTGAACAAGCGCATATAAAGGATGTAGTCGCTTATATTCGGATAGTTGTGAACCCTATGGATGAAATGGCGTGGATACGGACGCTTGTATTGTGTCCCGGAATAGGGTCAGGTTACGCGGAGAAGGTTTATACGGCATTTAAGTCAAGCGGGATGAAACTTGAAGAATTTATGGAGATTAACATATCCAAGGTTATCCCTAAAAAAGCGCTCAAAGGATACGCGGGTTTCAGGCGTATAATAAGAACGATTTTAGCGGACGCTCAGGACTCGAACCCCGCGGACATGATAGATTCTGTGTTGGATTCCGGATATGAAGATCATTTATTAGCGTCTTTTGAAAACGCGAAAGACAGAGTAGACGATATACATGAATTGGTGAATTTTTCCAATGAATATCAAAACGCGTCGGATTTTGTCAGCGAGATATCTCTTAAAGAAAATTTCAAGGGAGAGACTTTTGCCGCGGAAGAGGAAGAAGATCAGCTTGTACTTTCAACAATACACCAGTCCAAAGGGCTTGAGTGGGGTTTGGTATTTGTAATAGGTCTTTGTGAAGGTCATTTTCCTCATCCTAAAGCGATGGCGGAAGCTCCTGAGATGGAGGAAGAGAGAAGATTGTTCTATGTAGCGGCGACCAGAGCTAAAATGTCGCTTTACTTAATACATCCCCAAACAAGGTATGATCATCAAAAAGGTATTGTTATAGCAAGAAGAAGCAGATTCCTGAACGAATTGGACAGTAAGAACTTTGAATTATGGAAAGTGTCCTCGGGATTAGAGGCGCGAGGGCATGGAGAGGATGAGCGATTTATAGAGTTATGAGTTTCGGGTTTTCCTGGGAGTAATTCGGGATGTAACGCGGTGTTGTAGTTAAAGATAAGATATTTTTTTTCGAGTACTGAATTTTAAATTTCGAAACAAAACAAAGGACTTATTTTTTTATGGAACAGCAGTATGCGGCAGGCGGAGTCGTAGTAAAGAAGGACGAGGGATATTTTAAGGTACTTCTTATTAAAGACAGCTATGGTTATTGGATCTGGCCCAAGGGGCATATGGAAACTGATGAGACACCTGAAGAAACGGCTGTAAGAGAGATATCGGAAGAAACCGGACTTAAAGATATAAAGGTGATCAAGGAACTTGGCAAGCAGCAGTATCTTTTCACCGTTCAAAATAGAAAAATTTTTAAAACCGTTCATCTTTTTTTAGTGGAAGAGTTGTCCGAAGAGAATATTATCGCGCAAATTGAAGAAATAAAAGACGTGAGATGGTTCTCTCCGAAAGAGGCGGTAGAAATAATAGGATACGAAGGGTCAAATGTGCTTTTAGAAAAAGGGATAAAAGCGTTTATTAGGTATTCTCGGGAGGATTGATCTGTACCGCGCCTTATGTCCGGGAATTAAATGAAGGGGTTTATGTGAAAACTGTAAAAGCTATATTATTCGATCTTGGTAATGTTCTCGTAAGGTTTGATCCTAAGATAGCGGAAAAGGCCTATGGGGCTTATGGAAAAATATGGGAAGGTAGTTTTGTTAATTATTTGATGGATTCGGATATTTGTAATAGCTATATGGAGGGGAAACTTACTTCGTCACAATTTTACAGCAGGACTTGCCGGTATTTAAAGATAAAGATCAAATACGGTGAATTTTATGATATATGGAACAGTATATTTTTTTCGGATCCTGACATGGAGAAACTGGTTTCTGATATCAAGAAAAAATATCCTGAGATAAAGCTGGCGCTTCTTTCAAATACTAATGAAGAGCATTATAAGTTTTTAGAAAAAGAATATAAGATACTGGAGTTTCTGGATTTTTATGTGGTTTCACATGAGGTTGGTAAGATAAAACCGCATCCGGATATGTTTAAAGAAGCTTTACGTTTAACCGGGACTTTCCCAAAAGAGACTTTTTATACGGACGATCGTGAAGATCTGATAGAATCCGCCAGGACCATGGGTATACGCGCGTATCAGTTTACCGGACATCAGCGGCTTCGGGAGCAGTTGGATAAGTCCGGGATACAAGTGTAATTTGATAATATGTATGTGGTAAGTATTTTAAGTATACTGTAAGTTTAATCTGAATATCCCATTTCACGCAAGGCATTAGGGTTCTTTTTCCATTTTTCAGCGACTTTAACCCAGAGATCCAGATAAATATGTCTACCTAGCAGGTTTTCAATGTCTTTTCGGGCGAGTTGGCCTATTTTTTTCATCATTTCACCGTTTTTACCGATAATTATGGCTTTTTGTGATTTGCGTTCGACAAATATATTTGCGTAAATATGGAGAGTATCTTTTTTTTCTTCAATCATTTGATCAATGACCACGGCAACAGAATGGGGTATTTCTCTATAGGTTTCAGTTAGTATTTTTTCCCGTATAAGTTCTTGTACTTGAAAATGGTCGTTTTTATCCGTTATTTGTTTTGCGGGCTCCAGGTTCGGGCCTTCAGGCAAATATTTGTTTATTGTAACGAGGAGTTTATCCAGATCTTTTTGTTTCAAGGCGCACATAGGTATTATT
>JAGLIU010000096.1 GCA_023142805.1 Candidatus Omnitrophota bacterium
GGGGTTTTTTCTTCACTGAGATTCCGGGATGACGAGTTTTTTTCTTCACTAAAATTCCGGGATGACGAGTTTTTTTCTTCACTAAAATTCCGGGATAACGGGGTTTTTTCTTCACTGAGATTCCTGGATGACGAGTTTTTTTATTCACTGGGGTTCCGGGATGACGGGTTTTGGGAGTTTTAGGACAATTCGGGAAATAATTCGGGGTTTCGGATTCCAATAATATTGTGTCAATATCTGATCCGGAATTCCCCTTACCTCTTATTTTTCTTTATTATGATACTTCTGGATACGCTTTCGATCCTCGTTTTTTTTATCACCCTTGAAATAAATTTCTATGAACTCGATCTTGTCTTCCTCTTCAAAATATGCGTAAATAATCCTTATTCCACTCTTGACGCCTCTCCCCTTTAGAGATTTACAAGCAAACCTTGTAACCTTGTAGATATCTGGATATTCTATGCCAAGATTGGAGATCCTTTCTACGCCATTAGTTTCCTTCTTTTGTTTATGCTTTCTTTTTAACTGAACATTAATAAATGTTTCTATATCATCCTCAAGGCTTCTAAACCTTTTTAGATCCTTAAGATCCCTTTTGAACTCGGAAAGTCTTATGATATCCGCAAAGATCTTATTCGGCATATTCCCTCACCGAGTACGGCGCGTTTCTATAGAAAACAGATTCATAATCAATGATCTCCCCGTCTTCTGTCGATTCCCAAGGAACATCACCATGTGAATAATCACTAATTTGCGCAGCATTCATATCAGCTAATCTGTTCAATACATCATCTATTGTTTCCTTTTCTCTCGCACTTAATACAGAAAGATCCGGTTTTCTCAAAGGTAAATATTTTTTTTGTAAATGCTGAAAATATTTATTCTGAATCTTAACCAGCTCCTCACCGTTGATCATTTCTTCTACAATTTTTATAAATTCTTTCGGCGTCGGCCCATGATGATTTTTTATATAGGTAGCCCCTATTAACTGCTCTTCATATTTCTCGTAAAAATTAAAATCTATAAAATACAAAAGTTTATACAAAACGGTTTCACCCACATTCGGTTTAGATCCGATCTTTTCAAGAATATATATTAGTACTTCCTTAAATTTCTGTAGATTCTTCTGCGGAACGCTAATCCTGACTTCTTGTTTCTTTTCTGTTTCCTTTATTTTCTTCTCAAATACAATTTCAATGTCTTTCTTGATATCCAGTAAAACATCCGTAGGAATGTTAAAGACTTTAGCAACTTTAGCAATTTCCTCAGCGCTGATTTTTCTATCTCCGGTCTCTATCTGTGAAACAGCTACCCTGCCCATCCCCAGTTTTTTCCCCAAAGCTTCCTGAGATAAATTCAGTTTTTCTCTTATCTTTTTAATCTTTGCCCCAAGATGTTTATAAAATCTATCCATAAAATGCTCCTCCCCTTTGCATGAAGCATAGCATGTGTTAGATTTCCTGTCAATATAATGTTTGTTTTTACTACATGTTCTTAGAAAAATGAAAGATTCAGGCGTCCCGAATTTACCATAAATTTACTTCTATGTGATCCCGGATCAAGTCCGGGGTTCCGGG
>JAGLIU010000097.1 GCA_023142805.1 Candidatus Omnitrophota bacterium
GATCTTTGCGTGGCGGAGCAAAAGATCTTTCTTTTTTATTAAGAGTGAAACTTATTGTTTTGCTCTTAACATTCCTCGGATATTTTATTTTGCCATTGGTCAAAATATAGATGATTCTTTTACTGGCATCTCCGATGTTTTTGTTCTATAATACCTAACTTACTTATGGTATTTTTGCGGGTATCAATGTAAAAAACGCTTGCGGTATATCGCGCGCGATAAGTGTCATTAAAGCAAAAAAGGAGGTTTGGGTATGGATGATTTTCGTTCCCCTGAAGATCTTTTTCGGGAAGAAGCAAAAAAGGTAAAAGAGTTTAGCAAAGATTATTTAAAATTTTTGCCGTTCGTTGTCGTGGGGCTATTGCTTATATTTGTTTTACAGGGGATGATATATTCTATAGGACCGGACGAGGTCGGCGTTGTGCAGAGGTTTGGGAAATATGTTCGTGCTACTGACCCCGGGCTTCACGCGAAGTTTCCTTTTGGTATAGAGAAAGTTACTCCGGTAAAGGTCAAAAAAATATTCAAGGAAGAATTTGGATTTAAAACGACTCGAGCCGGGATCAGAAGTATTTATTCTCAGAAAAAGACTTCTGAAGCTTCACTGATGCTTACCGGGGACTTGAATATATTAGACGTCAAATGGATAGTCCAGTTCAGGGTAAACGATCCTGTAAAATTGTTGTTTCAGACCCGTAATCCGGTCGCGAATGTCAGGGATATGGCTGAAGTCGTAATGCGCCGTCTTTGCGGGGATTATACCGTGGATGAAGTGCTTACAACCAAAAGGCAGGAAATTGCCCAAAAGGCTCAAGTGGGACTTCAAGAACTTATGGACAAATACCAGACAGGTATATATGTGGTTACGGTGAAACTTCTGGATGTTAATCCTCCTGACGAGGTAAAACCCGCGTTCAACGAAGTAAATGAGGCGAAGCAGGAAAGAGAGCGTATGATAAATGAGGCTTGGGAGGCCTACAATAAGGCGATTCCGAAAGCCAGGGGTGAGGCGGTAAGAACAATAAGTCAGTCTGAAGGGTATAGTTTAGATAAGATCAATAGAGCAAAAGGTGAGTCCGAAAGATTTTTGATGACATGGACAGAATATAAAAAAGCTCCGGAGATCACAAAAAAACGTTTGTATTTGGAAAAGATGGCGGAAGTTCTGCCAAAAGTTAAACGCAAGTTTGTAATGGATTCAGCACAAAAATCAATTTTGCCATTATTACAGCTTGATCCGAAAGGAGGGAGCGAATAATGAAAAATTTTTCTAAAATAGTCATAGCGGTAGTCGCCATAGCGATATTTTTATTTGTTTCGGGTGTAGTATATCTTGTCAGTGAGATAAATCAGGTTGTTATTACTCAATTCGGGAAGCCTGTAGGTGAGACTATTACAACGGCAGGGTTGTATTTTAAACTGCCTTTTATTCAACAAGCGCATTATTTTGATAAAAGACTTTTGGAATGGGATGGTGATCCAAACCAGATACCGACAAGAGACAAAAAATATATCTGGGTAGATACCACGGCGCGTTGGAAAATTGCCGATGCTCTTAATTTTCTGGAATCCGTAGGGTCGGAGATGGGCGCCCAGGCGAGGTTAGACGACGTAATAAATTCCGCTACCAGGGATGTTATTACAAGCCATTTGCTTGTTGACGCTATACGGGATTCTAATCGTATTTTAGACGAGGTTGTTGACGATTCTGATGAAGAGATCACTTTGGCCGAAGAGGCACTGGAACGTATAGAGGTCGGAAGGCATCATCTGGAGGCAGCCATATTGAAACGGGCGAAAGAGATCGTTCCTCAATATGGGATAGAACTAGTGGATGTTCGTATGAAACGTCTAAATTATGTCGAAGATGTAAGGAAAAAAGTTTATGAGAGAATGATCGCTGAACGTAAACGCGCGGCCGAAAGGTATAGATCTGAAGGACGAGGTAAAAGCGCCGAGATTCAAGGGCAAATGGAAAAAGAGCTAAAACTCATTACCTCGGGAGCGTATAGGACCGCGCAAGGTATACGCGGTAAGGCTGACGCGGAAGCGGTTACGATTTACGCGGAGGCATATGGTAATAGTCCTGAATTTTATTCATTAATGAAAACTTTGGAGACTTAT
>JAGLIU010000098.1 GCA_023142805.1 Candidatus Omnitrophota bacterium
ACCCCGGCTACGTGAACGTGGGTTGTGTTACTCAGAGCCTAAGCGTGTTAACTTAAAAAAAGGTAGAAGTGCGAAGGCTTTCGATCTATTCAGATATGTTATAATACTGGAAAATTCGAATTAAGAAGGCAAAAACGCGTATTATATGATGATACATAAAATTATTATTAAAATTGTTTCTATCGTAGTGGCGGGTGTGTTTTTTTATAACACCTGTTGTTACGGTTTAGCGCCGCTTCCGGCCTCACAAAATCCTAGAGTAAGAGTAAAAATAGAGAGTGGGCTTTTCCGATTTTTTCTTGTTCCCGCGAAGACCTCGGGAGAACAGGAATTTTTAAAAAATAAAAATGTTCCGGGATTGATGCTTGATTCCGGAAAATATTTTGTTCCTAAAGATCTATTGGAAAAAGATGATAATGAAATACGCAGGGCTATTGCTGAAATAGAGATCAGAGCGTTAATGCAGGTTATAGAAGAAGAAGCCCGGATCGGTAGAATTATTGACGGGATAGAGGAAAATCAGTACTCAAAAATATCAGAGGTGGTGCTCGAAGCGTTTCCTTTGGATGAATTAAGTGATGTTTCGGAAGACGTATATTTGCGTGATATTCTTTCCAGGGCTTTTGGATGGATAACATTGATCGAGGACAAACTTCTAAGTATGGAGGACATAAAAGAAACGGATATGGAGGACTATGTTTTTGTTAGAAAAATACGACCTCTCATATTTGCTAATAAACAGGAATGTTTTACCGAGGAGTTTTGGGATCATTGGACAAGAAAGGGTAGGATCCAAGAAGCGAAACAAAAGAAACTTTTAATTTTTCAAGCGCCGATCATAGAGGGGGAAAGAAGAGAGGATCTAAGTTTTTTATCGTTAGGGTTGATAGGGAAGATATCCGCGGATATTACCAGGGACTATTTAAGATCAGAGAGAAAACATCAGGCGGGGTTGGATAAGGGAAAAAGAACATTCGAAAAATGTTTTACTAATGCTTTTTTTGAAAAACTGAAGAAAATATTTAAAACGAATAGGAAAAAAGGTATTCCAACCCTTTTTGGAATAACGGGTTCTCCTGCCGGAGGTAAAACCTCCATCGTAAAACGTATAGCCGACAGTCTCAGGATACACTTTGATTGCGCGATTAAAACGATATATTTTGATGACTGGCTTCTTCAGGCTTCGGACAGGGAAATAAGTTCTGATCCTAATAAAAAAGGGGAAGATGTTCGCAAGAAATTTGAAGTAAGAAAGTTCATTCGATCAATGAAGCTTTTTGCCCGGGGGCATGATCTGATAAAACCCATATATGATACGGATGCTCATGGAAGGATAAAGATAGGTATAAATGAAGCCGGAGAGATCGAGATATTTAACGGAAAAGATTTCAAGGCTCGTGTGGTGAAAGTATCAGAAACGGTCGAAGACGGCAATGGTGAAATGATTGAAAAAGTTTTTTTCAGATTAGAGGCATCTAACGTTTCAAAGAATGAAATTCTTGAAACGGGCACAAAAATAAAATTAGGGGAAACCGATGTGCGTCTTAATAAACATACTGAAGAAGGAACCATAATACAGATCAATGGTAACCGTTATCGTATCGGAGCATACGTTGACAAAAAAAGAACAATAGAGGTTATTGATGAAGAAGGTCAAGCGGTGAATTCTTTAATAGATCCGGATACGGACGAGATATTAGCAAGTAGTAAGTCTGTTTTGACAAATGACGGGGGACATATCAATGAAAGAGGTGAGGTAAGCGGTAAACCCTGGGATGCCAAAGAGTTGATCAAATCCGAGGGGGATATGATATGTATGGTTGAAGGCATTCTCTCACTTTATGATTATCCCGATATTTCTAAAGAAGATCAGCTTCACAATTATTATTCCGCGAAAATATTTGTAGACGCTAATTATGATGGCAGATTGGTAAGAGGAATAATACGAACGATACAGAGATTTTTGCTTTCTAAGAACAAAAAAATGGTTGAAAAATTGGATGAGGAAGAAAGAAAAGAGTTAGATTCGGATTTGGAGAAGTATGAACACGCGTTTTGGAAAAGACAGAGGAGTGAAGAGTATTTGATATCATTAGCAAAGGACTATCCCGGTATTATAGAAGTGTCGAATCAGACGATAGAGGAAAGTATTTTTGAGAATTTTAAATATGAGAGGCTTCTTGATCCTAAGAGCCTCTCCATATTAAAAAAGATCGGGATAAAAGTGCATTCTCTGAACAGAAATTTGAAGAACATGGCGCAGGAATATATTAAAGAATATCTTTTACGTCTTCCGGAATCCTTGAACAGTTCTTTTGGTAAACTCGCGCTTGCGCATATTACTGAACAAGGTGGTCAACTACCGCTTCAGGGAGAATCCTTTGACGTGTTCTTTGTAGGGGGAGGATTGGCTCTAAAGGTTTATAACCAGACTGACACGGAAAACGAAGAGAATATAGCGTTTTACAACGATACTTTGAAGGTGAGAGGCGGAGGCATAATTGTACCCAGTATAATGCTGGATCTCGCGGGTACAGGTATAAAAGAGCGAATAGGCGGTGAAATGAGGCCTTTGGGACAGGTTCTGGTTCAAAATAGAGGTGAATCTTTTGGCGAAAGATTATATAAATTGGTCGAAGACGGTGAAATACGGGAAGCGGAAAAATTAATTGATGATTTTTTTAAATTGCAGCAAAGTCTGTGGAAAGTCGGAATAATTGATACTGAACCCAATCTTATAATAATTGACCGGACAGAAGGCGGAGAGCGAAGGATCAGAGGAGAATATGGTATTATTTTGGATAACGGGCAGGAAAAAGTTATGGCTTTTATTTCAGGAAGATTAACCTCCAATCCGGAGATGTACGATCCGGCTGTTTATAATAAAGAAGTGGAAAACATTCCGGAAGGATTGAAAAAATATTTTTTATCTAAAATGAAAGATATGATCCCTGATAGAGAAGAATTCAAAAAAGAGTTTTTTCGTAAAGAGATGGATAAAGCAAAACATCTTTCTGACATTTCTCACGGAGCGATCAACAAGCGTCAAATTGACCACATACAGGAAAAGATGGTGGAATGCAGGACCATGCGGTTAAAACATGTTTTTGATCAGGCTGAAAATAAACGTATAGCGCCCGGAATAATATGGGTTAGAGCGTATTTGCGAGCGATTGTAGAATCAGCGCGTCCTGTGAGTAAATATTTGCATAACGCGGTACAGGATCTTTATGGCATGTTTTTGGCGGATCCTCTTCTGTGTGAGAGACAGACCTCCGACGTGTTAAAAAAAACATTGAGGGACCGTTACAGGGGGCTTTTTAAACAGAACGCGACGCAGTTGAATAGCGCTATAGATATGCTTTATCGGATTCACCGGGAATATGAGGCGATCTTTGAGCTTGAAAAGGAATATGATAAAGATTTTGGCATCTTAAGAGACTATGGTTTCTTATGGGAGTTGGTAACAGGTATGATCCCGGAAGAAAAAAGTTTAAGTTATTCTCCGGTCCCGTTTTCTTTGGGGGAGGTGAAATGGGCATTGAAACAGGGAAGAACCTACAACGTAAGGTATGATACTTCCCGATTATCTGAATCCCAACAAAAGGTAGTGGAAGCTTATATAGACGTACTTCGGGATAGATTTGGCGAGGAGACGAAGATAGGGCTTATAAAGACAAAGAGATCAAAGAAGGACCCCATAATATCCATTAAATGTGAAGAAGATGTTGATTTTTCCGGAGGATGGGGACATGTTTATGTAGAGGTGCCGTATGATGGTGATATCGAAAATTATCTGCTTAGGGTGACAGGTATGATGAATATAGCTTTTGCCGCTTCCAATATACCCAGTGCGTTAGGTGAGGAAGAAAGGTTATACGCGGAATATAGTGATATCATAGCCTATATAAAGCGTCAGTATCGATCTATCATGGGAGAAGGTCTCGACCTTGATGAAGGGCAAGGTCTTAGTACTGTTCTTAAGCAGCTGCGTAATATAAAACTTCTTTTGCCTAAATTTTACAAAATGCCTGTTGAAAAGATCCGGGAATATAACGATCTGGCCAGAAAACATCTTACATTCGCGTAACATTCTCATAAATTAGTTGCAAATATACCTGATATATTTCATAATTGAATTATGAAAAAGTTTTTTCCTCATATTACTGTTTTTATTATCATTTTTTCTAGCATTGTTTTTTTTGTTTACAAAACTAACCGTACGAATGTTGGTTCTTATCAATATATTCGGAAGGCTAGCCAATATATCGCGGAAGATAAATATAGGAAAGCCTTATCTCTTTTTCATAAGGCTTATGAAGTATCACAGAAAAGTGAAAAGATCAGGAAAGAACTTATTGATGGGTATGTACAATATGTAAGGTATCTCGATAAAATGGATCAGATCTCTTTGGCAACCGACTATGCGTTGAAGGCATATGGAATAGACGGAAATGATCTGTCCGCAAAACATGTTTTGGCGTATTTGTACGCGAAAACGGCCATAAAAGAATCACAGTTTGGAAAAAGCGCGTTAGCGCTAGAATTTTTGGAAAAAGTTGTCAGTATATCAAAAAGTTCTAAAAAAGTAAGCGGAAGTATTTCTAATTTCATGTTCAATAAAGGAATAGAAGCTTTTAATGAGAAGGACGGAGAGACCGTTAAACTGTGTCTTCATACCTCATATAAACTTAGGCCCAGGTTTGAGACGCTAGATTTTATGGGGGAGTACTATCATCGTGAACCCGATTTAGATAAAGCTTTATTTTATTGGGAAAAGGCTCAAAAGGCACGTTCTGATGACGATGAGATGAACAATAAAATAAGGAAACTGAAGAAAGAAATATTGGCTTGCAAAGATAGTAAAGTTTTAGACACTGAGAATTTTAATGTTCAAATGGACGGAAGTTATGATATTGACATCCGAAAATTACAAGATATGCTGCGACGGATATATGATAAGGTGGGAGAGGATCTGAATCTTTATCCGGCACTGGAGACACCGATAATGTTGTATCGAGAGGAAGATTTTAGGGATATTTTCGATAAAAAAGGTATAACAAGAGCCTTCTATAACGGTAGTATAAGAATGGCGTTAAGTATGGATATTGATGATCCCGTTTTTGAGGCGATATTGGCGCATGAATATACGCATGCGGTTGTTTCAATTATTACGGCTAACCAATGTTCGATATGGTTGAATGAGGGTATAGCGGTTTTTGAACAGGCACGGTATATGCCGATTTCGACGGATAATGTAAAAGAGATGTTGGAAGCGGATGAGCCTTTGTCTCTTGAACTTCTTGAACAGGGATTTGATATGCGGGAGGAAGATCTGAGTAGGGTTGTTTTAAGTTACGAAGGGGCATATACCGTTGTTTTGTTCATTTTGGATGAATGGGGATGGGGAGGAGTAAGAGGTCTTTTACAGCGTGCGGCAGACGGATGTCATTACTCCAATGCTATAGACTCGGAGTTTTACATTTCCCAGTCATGTTTCGAAGAAATGTGGATCGAATATTTGAAAGAGAAGTTTAAGGCAGAGACAGTGGATTGACGAGGAATTTTGTATTGTTAAAAGAGATCCTTCGACGCAGTCGGCAGAAAGTCGGGAGATTTCT
>JAGLIU010000099.1 GCA_023142805.1 Candidatus Omnitrophota bacterium
CTCGGACATTACGTCCTCGGTCGCTGTCGCTCTTTTGTTTAGGATGATGTTATATAATCTGCTATTTCGGGAGAACGAAGTAGTGTAATATATTGTGGGCACTTTAAATGTTACATTTTTTTGCCTGGCAAAAAAACGTAACATTTAAGGGAGGGTATAGTGGGAGATTTAAGTGTTTAATTATCTTGACACTACTGGATAGGGGAATTGCTTGACAGGCTAAAGGCAATGCGTTAGAATAACTAAAGCTTAACTATTGGGGGTGGTGCATGTGGAAACAGTAAAAAACAAAAGAGAATACAAACGTATACAAAAACCATTTATAGTAAGATTTCGCGTTAAACCGGAAAAAGATCTGGGAGGATTTTTCCCGGGATGGGATATTGTCACCGCGCAAAATTTAAGTGCCGGTGGAATACTCTTCAATTATGACCAAAGAATAGAGCTTACTTCGAAACTGGATCTCAAGATAAATTTTCCTACTATGCGGGGTATTATAGATTGTAGCGGTAAAGTGTTACGGATGGATGAGATACCCAATTCAGCAAGGATAAGGGTGGCGGTTATATTTGCGGATCTGAATCCACGTGACAAAAAAGATATAGAAGAATATTCGGAATTTAAAAATGCTATGGTGTCCTGAGACTTTTGAACAGACATTTAGTTGTTTATCTTTTTCAATAGATCCCGGGCATGTTTGAGCGCTATCTGACTTTCCTTTTCTCCGCTCATCATTTTGGCAAGTTCCTGAATTTGAGAATCTTTGTTGAGTTTATTTACATTTGTTATTGTACGGGAATTTTCAATTTTTTTTATTACTACGAAATGGCGATCCGCGAAAGCGGCTATTTGAGGTAGATGAGTTATTAGTATGATCTGTCTATCTTTGGAAAGTTCTTTTAGTTTTGTTCCGGTTATTGTTCCAAGTCGCCCTCCGATCTGAGCATCAATTTCATCAAAAATAAGTACCGGTATAAGGTCAACCTTGGTTAGAGCTTTTTTAAGAGCCAGCATAACTCTCGCGGCTTCACCGGATGAGACTATATCGGCCAGTGGTTTAAGACTTTCTCCGATATTCGGGCTGATGTAAAACACGACTTTATCACATCCCTTTTCATTCGGAGATATTTTTTCTATGCGGCATTCAAATTGTACTTTTGTAATACCAAGCTCTTTAAGTTCTTTTTCAATAGTTGTTTTAAGGTCTTTTGCTGTTTTTTCGCGTTTTTTTGACAATTCAGATCCGGATACATTTAAGGCATTTTCAGCTAAAGCGATCTTCTTACGCAATTTGGAATCATTATGTTCAATATCTATAAGTAACTCGTATTTTTTCTTCGCGGTGGTATAGGAATTTTTTATAACACTGAATGATGGTCCGTATTTTCGCAACAAGTCTTGATAAATGTCTAAACGGGAATTAATATCATCAGTTTCGTTAGGCTCAAAAGAAAGACCGTCTATATAACTATTGAGAAGAGAGGATAATGTGTCACAATCGGTCTGTATGCGTGAGAGTATGTCGGCAAATTCTTTTGTGGAATTATCCTCCGCGTTTAATGTATTCATTTGGGTGAACGCTTGGCTTGTTATTCCGCCGATGCTGTTTTGTTCGTTTTGAAGCATTTCTAAAAGTCTTCCGGTTGCTTCATAAAGTTTTTCTGAGTTATTTATACGTGAGCTTTCTCTCCGGAGCGCTTCGTACGCGTCTTCATTTATGGGGACTCGTTCAAGTTCTTTTATTTGATGTCCGAGTATATCAAGCTCGCGTTCAGAGTGTTCGGAAAGTTTGTTGAGTTTATCCAATTCTTTTTTTAGAGTTAACCAAACAGTGTATCTTTCCGTATAGGTTTCAAATTCATTTTTTAGTCCGGAAAGGCGGTCGAGGATTTTTATATGTGATGTTTCCGAAAAAAGCATTTGATGATCATGCGGTCCGTGGAGATCTACCAGATGGTTCCCGATTTTTTTTAGCTGTCCTGCTGTTACGGTAAACCCGTTGATTTTGTTTTTGCTGCGTCCATCCGGAGTGTATATTCGACTTATTATGAGAATTGGATCTTCAGGCGTGATGTATTCTGATAGGGAAGAGTTTTGTTTGATAAATTCATCCGTTAATTCGAAAACTACTTCAACTACGCATTTTTTTTCAGCATTACGTAGCTGTGCCGGATTTAAACGCTCTCCCAAGGCGTAGTTTAACGCGTCTATAAGGATAGATTTTCCGGCTCCGGTTTCACCGGTTAGAACCTGAAGTCCGTTTTCAAATTCCAAGTTAAGATTTTCTACTATAATAAAATTTTCTACGTTTAAACTTTTTATCATTTTTTTCCCATATGCAGTTTTTTCCTGAGGATCTGATAAAATGTTTTATTCGTGAGCTTGATAAAGCTGATCTTTTTATTAGAAGCTTTTACTATAATCTCATCATTATCAATAAG